>JALWPC010000637.1 GCA_026995265.1 Paracoccaceae bacterium | reverse complement strand
CGATTTGGGGCGTCTGTCCTGTCGTACCTGTCAGGACGCGCAACTCGTTCCAGAAACCGATAGCGGCGTCCATGATTTCATCCGGCGGCGGGGACTCATAGCCTTCGCGCTGGAAAAAGGCTTTCAGGCGGCGTTTCTGCTCGTCTTTGCCGGGATAATCCAGACGAATGGCGGTAATTCGCGAGAGAAAGGCTTGGGCGGGACGGTCGGCGTCGCCCTCGTAGCCAGGGTTCCAAGTGGCGAAGAAAATGGCGCTGGGGTGGACGGGAATTTTATAGGCGCCGCCTTCAGGCGTGGGGATAGCGAGTTCGCCGTCTTCGATGATGGATTGCAAAGCGGTGGCGAGCTTGGGAGAGCGCACGATTTCATTGACAGCAACCACGCCGCCGCCAGCGGCGACCAGTCCGATGGGTCCAAGACGTACTTGGGAGACGGTATTGCCGTTTTCGTCGGTGGTCAGGACGACTTCGCCGATGGCTTGCTGGATGTCCATATCGGGGGTGACGTTGATTTCTTGGTAGGGCAGCCCCTGTTTGCCATCGTCGGTTTTCAAACTGGCTGCCAGCATACGGGCGATGGTGTTCTTACCGGTACCGGCGGGACCGTAGAGCCCGAAAGCGCGGTTGGTGGGGCGTTTGCTCTTCTTCCGCAAATTCATCGTGATGATGTTCCAAATCAGGCGTTCTTGGTCTCCCATCTCGTACTCTTCCACCAGCGGGGGCACGTTTTCCGGCAGAGGAACGGCGCGCTGTCCGCCCCATTCTTCGGGAACGGCGTCCAGATAGAGGTCAGGGGCGGGCAGGGTGATGTTTTCGAGCAGTTTCTCGGGTTCGGTGAGCGGCAGCCCGTCTGGACGCTGTAAGCCCTGGCGTTCCACGCGCGGCGGGCAGGTGTGGTTCTCGCCCATGAACTGCCCGCACTTGGGGCACTTGCGGCGGGCTGGCGCGGCGACCACGGCGCCGCCCTCGCCGGTGGTGACGATTTGTGGGGCAGGGATGCTGGATGCCACGGCCTGACCAATCGCCACGCCGAGCTGCTCCACATCTAATGCAGACGTCGCGGCGCTGCCTGACGGGGCAGCGGGCGCAGCGGCGGACATCTTTTCTAAGGTTTTCTGCTGCTTTTGCAGGATTTCAGTCAAGAGTTTCAGGGCTTCGGCTACGGCTTCAGGGGATTCGTCTCGGGTGGCGGAGGGCGGGGGCGTGTCCGGCCCGGCGGAGACGGTATCCAAGATGTCAGCCACCACGTCGCGTAGTGTGTCGGCGAAATCGTCCGGCAGGGCGACGGTGATGTGAATATCTTCAGCAGCGGGCACAACCTGGGCGGCGGAGACCGGCGGCACTTCTACAGGCGGCGCGATGGCGACCGGCGCAGGTTCCGGTTCTGGCTCCGGCTTCGGGGCGGGCTGGCGTTTGGGGCAGATGTGCGGTTTGTCGGGGCTGATGAACTGCCCGCAGTCCGGACAGCGGCGCACGCCGTGAGCGGTGCGTAGAGCAGCGCCCAGACGGTAAGTCTGACCCGATTCCAGTGTGGCGCGCAGGGCGAGATAGGCGCTGTCGGCGGCGGCAATGGGGCTGCCTTGACCGCCGCGGAAGGACGCGAAGTCCTGAATGAGCGCCATGTCGAAGGCGTTTTGCGGATTCTGCATGTGGTGCGCCAGAATCGCCGCCATTTGCGCCGGAGAAGCGTTGGACGAGCCATCCGTGTCCGCGGCGGTACGGGTGTTCGGGTCGTAGACGGCAGCTAGGGAGCCATCTGCGCGGTGCAGATAGACCTTCCCGTCCGTTCCTGTGCGGACGGAGCCTGTGCGCAGGAGTTCGACGGCGGCGGGCAGGGTGCGTCCGATGACGATGGCGTCCACATCGGGGGCGAAACGCCCGCGAGCGCTGGAACGATCGTTCGGATTTTTGGAGCGGGCGTAGATGCCGTAACGCTTCCCGGCGATGTCTACCATCTGTCCGCGTGCAGAGGCTTTGCGGAACTCGGTGCCAATGAAATGCCCCAGGTCGTACTCCTGCCCGCCTTTCAGCTCGGTCTGCCCGCTGACGCTGGGTCTAACGGTCTGGTTCAAGGCGGCGTGAAGATTGGCAGCCTGCAAAACGGGGGCTTCAGGCGGGATTTGCAGCCCGTATCTCTGCGCCACGGCTTGCACGGCTTGGTTGGGCTGGTCGGGCTGGGACAGCCCTTCGGCGTTCAGGACGGAGAAGATGCGCCCGTCCTGCTCCACAAGCAGGGTATTGCCGACCCATTCGGCGGGGATGAAGCCGCCCAACATAGCCTGAGGGATGCCATCCAGGGTAACTTCGACTTCGGCGCCAGTCAGGTCGTGGATCATTTTGACGGAGCCGTTTTGTCTGGCGGTTTGTAGGAGATTTTCCAGCCCGGCGCCGCGGTAGCCTCGCCATGCGCTGGACGGAAGACCGAGACGGCGGGCAAGCAGGGCTTCCAGGTCGGTGGATTCGGCGGTGGCTGGGCAGACGTGACCGCGAGATTCGGAAGCGAAGCGTCCGCAGTTCGCGCAGCGGTAATAGCCCTTGGCGTCGTGATAGAGGGCGGAAAAGGCACGGCTGCCACCCTGATGACGCAGACCGCCGCGCATCCGTGCGCGGGGAGCGGCGTCGTCCTGACCGGCGGGGGA
>JALWPC010000636.1 GCA_026995265.1 Paracoccaceae bacterium | reverse complement strand
AATTTTTTAGCGGCGGTGGCAAGCGCTTCGCTATCAAAATAATAGCGCCCATCCGGCTCGCCAAAGCCGGGCACAAATGGGCCATATTTGCCAATTTTATAATCAACACAACCAAACCCATGGTCAACATCGCCATTAGATTCTAAATGGCGCCAGAGCGCCGCTTTTGATGTTGGCAAGCCCGCTTTTTTGAGCGCCTCTTTTTTAGCTTTTTCAGCCATTGCCGCTTGGTCAACAGCCTCAGCCAGTCTATTGACGGCTGCAATTTCGTCAGCGTTTTTGGGAAAAAACGCAATTACTTGGCGCCCTGAATTGTGACCGGCTGCATGATGCCATTCGATCCCATGCGCTTTTGCAATGTCACGCAATTGCAATACATTTGGACCGGATAGAGTCATATAGGCAGCATCGCGCCCGCCTGCTAGATCACAATTGTTTGAGTGTTTGTGCATGGTCATTTCATTTTCTCCTTGCTAACCACCCGTCAAACATAGCACCTATAAAAAATATAGCAACAGAAAAATGTAGGTTTCCAGAAAATAACAATTATATGCTAAGGGGGTTCCATAATCGGCCAAATCAGGTTATCAATAGGCCACAATCAGACAATGCGGGCGGTTTAGTGGTGGTCGCGAACCACGGCTTTTAGGAAGCGCCACAGCCACAATCGGCCTGATACGGTCGGCCCGTATGTTGCAACGCACAACCACACGGAAAACCATGGCTGGAAGAAAAAAGGGATACAGGCACAATGAGGCTTGCCGAGCCAAGATCAGGGCAAGCCAACTAATCAATCGCATGAGCAAGATTGCCATGGGCGAGGTAGAGGCCGACGCGCAACAAGTTAATGCCGCAAAGACTTTGCTAAACAAAGTATTGCCTGACCTTAAAGCGATGGAGCTGACGGGGCCTAATGACGGGCCCATACAGGTCCAACGCATTGAAACGGTCATCGTTGACGGCGGGGAAGACAAAGCTTAGCATATCGTGCTAAAAAATGAGCCGCGCTAAGGCATTGAAATTATTGGGCCGAGTGCGGTGGCCCCATGGGCCGAACACATTGCCCGGCGCCAAACAGTAGCAGAAACGGCTAAAAATGGCCAGAATTTTGAGGATTGAAACGGCGCGGGTGTTTAAGCCCCTGCTATCGCCAAAGCGCTACAAGGGCGCCTATGGGGGGCGTGGGTCCGGCAAGTCTCATTTTTTTGGCGAACAGGTAATAATAAGCGCGCTAGCAAAATCGGGTTATCGTTTCGTTTGCATCCGCGAAGTCCAAAACACGATCAAGGATTCTGTCAAGCAATTGCTGGAAGACAAAATCCAGAAATTCGGGCTTGGCGCTGATTTTGAGGTGACGGACAGTGAAATCAGGGGTCGCAATGGCTCGCTGATTATTTTTCGCGGGATGCAAAATTACAACGCTGAGTCCATAAAAAGCCTCGAGGGATTCGACGGCGCATGGGTTGAGGAGGCTCAAACGCTAAGCGCTCGGTCGCTGAAAATGTTACGTCCAACCATCCGTAAGGAGGGCTCAGAGATTTGGTTTAGCTGGAATCCCAGGCACGACACGGATGCCGTGGATAAAATGTTTCGCCAGCATTTTGAACCCGAAACGATGACCGTTGTTAAGGCTAACTGGGGCGACAATCCATGGTTTCCCGATGTGTTGCGCCGCGATATGGAGGCCGATTATCGAAACGACCCCGACATGGCGGCCCATGTTTGGGGTGGTGGCTATGAGATATTTACCGAGGCGGCTTATTATTCGCGCCAGATGGGCGACGCCGAGCGGGACCGGCGGATTGGGGTGGTTCCACATTTGCCGGGCCTGCCCGTCCAGACGGCTTGGGATATTGGCATAGATGACTATACGGCGATTTGGTTTTTTCAGCGGATCAGCGCGACCCGCCTCAATGTGATTGACTATTTCGAGATAGACGGCGAGGGGCCTGATTATTTCTGGCCGGAATTGATCGAGCCCAAGGGCCACCGCTATGACCGCCATTTTTTGCCGCATGACGTCAAGGTGCGCGAATGGGGCAACGGTGGGAAACAACGGCTCCAGGGCCTGTATGATTTGGGCCTCAAAAATGTAAATATCGGGGTGGCCAAGAACCCTAATGAACGCATAGCGGCGACGCGAAAGATTTTGCCCATTTGCTGGTTTGACGAAACCAAGTGCGCGCTCGGGCTAAAGCGGTTGCGTGGCTACAGCCGGAAACAAATAAGGGCAACTGGATTGTTTGGCGGCGCCAACCACGATGAAAATAGCCACGGCGCGGACGCATTTGGCGAATACGCCGTGAACGCACGGATGCCCGTTCCGCCGAAAGAGCGAGGGCCAAGGCCGCCCAAACATATTGACCCGGCCTATATTTTGCCGGACCCCGATGATGAAGTTAGACTGAGGCCGGCGCTATAATGGATGACGCTATAATGGATGAAAAGAAAAGCACATCGCGCTATTGGCTCGACGAATTGCAGCGGGCGCAAGATTATTTTGGCAAATATTTTGATGTTTGTGAGAAGCTGAAAAAGCAATATGCAAGCCTAAAAAATCTGTCCGGCGCGGCGAATGACACCGAGATGCAAATATTTTGGGCCAATCTAGAGGTTATGAAGCCCTCTATATATTCCCGCGCGCCGGTCCCGCTTGTCGACACAAAGCACGGCAACACGGGCGGGGGCTTGCGTGAGGCTGCGGAAATTTTGGAGCGGTCTATCGCTGGGGCGATGGAGGGCGCCAATGTCCACGGGGCTGCTATACAGTTGCGCGACCGGCTGGCCCTAACGGGGCGGGCCGTTGCGTGGGTTGTGTATGATGGGGACGGGCTAACCGTCGAGGCGCTGGCGCAAAGGGATTTTTTGCACAACCAGGCCGAGTGTTGGGACGATGTGGAATGGGTCGCGCGGCGGGCGTATCTAACGGAAGAAGAAGGCGTGGCGCGGTTCGGCGATGTGTTCCGGACCATTGAGGCCCGCAAGAAGCAAGAAAATGAAGCGATAGACTGGAAGGAAGAAAATCCCAAAAAAGCCATTTGGGAAATCTGGCATAAAGGAAAGAACAAGGTGGTCTGGGTGGCACAGGGCCTTGACCATGTTTTGGACGAAAGCGAGCCGCCGCTTGATTTGGAGGGGTTTTTCCCGTGCCCCGAGCCTGTTTACACAACCCGCGAACCGGATAGCCTGTTGCCCGTCCCGGACCAATTATTTTACCGGGATCAGCTTGACGACATAAACCGCATGACGGCCCGCATTTCCGCGCTTTCGAACGCGCTTAGAATGGTTGGGTTTTATGCGTCTGGGACCGATCTCGGTGAAAGCATCGAAAAAGCGTTTAATAATTTATCGGACCGGCAAATGCTGGTTCCGGTTCCGGATAGCGCCGCGCTGGCGGCGGGCGGCATAGCCGCGTCCGTGTCGTGGATGCCCGTGCAGGAGGTTGCCAACACCATAACGCAGTGCATTTTAATACGGCGGCAGCTTATTGATGATGTTTATCAGGTTTCCGGGCTGTCGGATGTGATGCGCGGCGCGACAAACCCGAATGAAACGCTTGGGGCGCAGCAATTAAAATCACAATATGGCTCGGTGCGGATTAAGGACCGGGTTCAAGGCATGGTCCGAATGTGCGCCGATATTGCCAAGATGGTTGGCGAAATATTATCTGAAAATGCCAGCATCGAAGAATTGGCTAACTGGTCGCAAATGGTGGAAATGCCGCGCGAAGCGCAAATCGAGCGACAAGTGCAGATGATATTTGCGCAGGCCAACCGCCAAGCCGAACAAGCGGTGATGCAGGGTGGTGACGCGTCGCAAATCATGCAGCAGGCGCAAGCCAAGGCGGCGCAATTACGCCAAACGGTGACATTTGAAAGGGCTGTGGGTATATTGCGCCAGGGCCGGATGCGCCCGTTCTTGTTGGAGATCGAGACCGATTCCACAATTCAGCCCGACGAACAGGCGGCTAAGCAGCGGGCGAGTGAGTTTATCGGGGCGGTTGGCGGCTTCATGGCGCAAATGGGGCCGTTGGTGCAGGGGGAGCCGCGCATGGCGAAGTTGGCGGGGTCATTGTTAAAAGACATGGCGCAGGCCTTCCGGATTAGCCGCAGCACATCGCAAGCGATTGACGAATTTATCAAAGTTATGGAGCAACCCACGCCGCCCGCGCCGAATCCGCGTGTTGAATTGGAAAAAGCCAAGCAGGCGCGGGAAGATAAAAAGGTTCAAATTGAAGAAGCCAAAGCCAAGGCCGAGATTGGCGAGACCGTGGCGGACACTGAAAAAACGAAAGCAGAAACTATGAGGATACTAAATGGCCCGCGAGCGGTTATGTAAGGTTTGTGGCGGTTGGCACGATTTAGACGAGCCGTGGCCGTCCGAATGCTACCCGAGAAAGCGCGACATGCGCACAGGGCCAACGCCCTACATCATCAGCGATACCATGGACGGCGTGCAATCGCAGCTTGACGGCAAAATATATGAAAGCAAATCCGCGCTAAGAAAGACCTATAGGGAGGCGGGCGTTATTGAATTAGGCAATGACGCGCCCGTCACGCCAAAGCCGAAACCCATCCCGGATAGGGCTGCGATTGAAACGGCGCTCAAGCACGCCGCGCAGAAAACCGGGCTTTTAGACTAACACGCCCTTTCAGAAAGGAATCACATGACGGAAATTACAGAAGAAGCGCCCACTGAAGATGAAACCGCGCCCGAAGCCGAAGAAGCGCCGAAGGACATTGACGGCATATTCGACGCGGCGTTTGACAAAACCGAACCGCCTGCGGAAGATGCGGAGGAAACCGATGACCGGGGGCGCGATGATCCGATTGAGGCGGAGGAAGAACCTGCTGATGAGAAACCGGAAGAAGAACAGGAAGAACAAAAGACAGGCTTTGACGAAGCCCCCGACCGCTTTAATAAGCTGGCTAAGGATGCTTGGAAAGATGTTCCGGTCCCTGTAAGGGCCGAGATTGACCGCGCCATTAGCGAAATGACGGCGGGGATAGAGAAATACAAAGAGCCCGCCGAACGCTGGAATGAATTGGCGGAATTTGACGAGATTTGCCGCCAGAATAACACGGATTTGAAAACGGCGTTCCAGCGGTTTAATCAGGCGGAGCAAATGCTGGTTGAAAACCCTATGAAGGGGTTGGATTTTCTTGTGCAAAGGACCATGGGGAAGTCACTGAACGAATTGGCCGAGCAGATTGTCTATGAGGAGCCGACGGCGCAAACTTCGCAATATGAAACAAAAATAAGCGAGCTGCAAAACCAGATTGCCCAACAGCAGGCGGAAATGCAGCGGATAACGGGCGCACTGCAAGAGCAGGAGGCTAGCCGGACGCAAGCGCAGATAGATGCGTTTGCTGCGGAGCATCCACGGTTCGAGGAGTTGCGGGTTATCATGGGTCGGCAAATCCAGTCGGGCCAAGCGAAAACGCTTGAAGAAGCGTATGAAATAGCGGAACGGATCAACCCCGCGCCGCGAGCCCAAGAAACGGGCAATCCAGCGCCTCAAACGCGCAAGGGAGCAAAGCAGGTGAAAGGCAGAACGGGTAGCGGTTCATCCCGCACGCAATCGCCGGACCCCAAAAACATTGATGATGTATTTGACCAAGCCTTCGCAAGGGCCGGTCTTTGATTCATCTCCATTAAAATCGAAAGGAAGTAAACTATGCCACTCACATCGACTGAGCGGTTGCAGGAAACGCTTTCGCTTGCCCTTGAGGAACGCTCCAAAGGGTATCAGGACCTTGTGTCCAATGCGAACGCCTTACTGTATACCATGAAGCGGCGCAAAGGATGGAAGCCCTATTCAGGGCCGGAAATCCGCGAGCGCCTTTTGTATCAGGAAACCGGGAGCTATACGCGCTATAACCGCTATGACTTCTTGAATCCAACCCCGAAAGAGCTGATCAATGATGCGGTGTTCACCCCCCGCATGGCGGCTGTTTCGATCACATTATCCGGCGACGAGCTGACCGACAATGCGGGCAAGGCTCAACTCATGGATATTATGAAAGTCCACACCGAAGCGGCGGAACAAGAACTGATCGACCGTTTTGTTGAGGACTTACACAGCGACGGCACCGCCTCTAACCAAATTGGCGGCCTTCAACTGGCAATCCCTACGGTGGTCAACACGGGCACCTATGGCGGGATTGACCGTTCTGCCAACGCCATATGGCGCACCACAAGTTATGATGCCAACAGCTATTTCAGCGGTTACACCGGCGTTGATTCATCTTCTGTCAAAGAAATCTTTGACACGATTATGATCGAGCGTAGCCGTGGGATGCAGGGGCCTGATTTGATCCTGTGTTCGCAAGAGCATTATATCGCTTACACGGCGGCCACAACGGCTATCCAGCGTATTCAAGACGAAAACGAGCTGGGTGCTTTGGGCTTCACAACGCTTAAGTATTACGGCGGCGGAAAGTCTGTCGATGTGGTGCTTGAAGGCGGCATTGGGTCTGCCATGCCCGCCAACACGACCTATTTCATTGACACGAAGTCATTGAAATTCCGTTACCACCCAGATCGCAATTTCGCCAGCATCGGCGGGAAGCGCGTTCCTGTAAATCAGGACGCAATCGTTCAGCACATTGGTTTCAAAGGCCAACTGACGATGTGCAACCCGCTGCATATGGCGAAACTGTATGATTCGGCTCCATAGGAAAGGATCAAGCTATGAATGAAAATCTAACGGGGGTCGACGTTTCCGTTACGGAAACAAGCCCCACATTTGCACTTGGAACGAACGTTGCCAAAGACGGCAAGGTTTACACCTATGTTCAGGCCAGTGGTGCGTTGAGCCAATATGACGCGGTTATCATAGACGAGGCGGGGCAGGCGGTTACAGCCAGCTTAACCACGTCCGCCTCGGCTTTTGGCGACCGCGTCGGCGTTATCGCGGTTGATTTTGCCGACAATGACTATGGATGGGCGCAGGTTTACGGCGTCGCCACGGTCAATGTTCTGGCGAATTGCGCGGCCAATGCGGTGCTAAACACCACAGGGACCGCCGGACAACTTGATGACGACCAAGGCGTTGGTTCGGAAGATGTTGACGGCATTGTTCTGACCACAGCCGCCGGTGGGAGCGCTGCATCCGTTGCGGCCTTCATCAATTGGGCTGCCGTAGGTGCAACCAACTAACAATGGTGGGGGTGGGAATTAACCCACCCCCATTTTACGCCCTTTCAGAAAGGAAAAAACGATGAATAAAGAAGATGAACACTTGAGTGTTAAGTTTTATGTCAAGGCTGAGGTTAACAAGAAGGCGTCCGAAAAAGCGGGGCGGGTTATCCATGACGAAGTTGAACTTGTCAGCATTGGCCAGCGCGGTGACCGTAACACGGTTTTTGTGGCGCGGGCGCATGACGTATCCGTTTCACATGGCATGACTTACGCCGAGCGCTTTGCGGAAGAATACAAGGCATTTCAGGATGGCCGTGAATATGTGGCTAGCGGCAGCGCCCTTGAGATTGCGCCGTTTATTAGTGTGGCGCGGGCCGCTGACCTTAATAACGCGGGCGTCCATACTATTGAGCAACTTGCGGCGCTATCGCCGAAGGCAGCGAAAAATCTGGGTATGGGTGTCCAAGACCTTGTTTACCAAGCGAAGGAATGGCTTGAAAGCGCCTCGGATGTTGGCAAGGTTTCCGAAATGCAGGCCGAAATTGACCGGCTTAGAAAGATGGTCGAGGGCGATAAGGAAACCCCCGAAAACGACCAATATCAAAGCTACTCGAACGAGGATTTGCGCAACATGATTGCGGACGCCACGGGCGTTGCGCCGTCTAAAAACACGGGGCGCAAGAAACTGATCGAGAAGGTTGAAGAAATGAACAGGAAAGCCGCCTAATGACAATCCTCACGGTAGCGCAAAGTGTGACGCCACGGATAAGCCAGCCATCGCCAACGGCGTTGGTCGGCTCCGCAAGCAGCCTGCACCAAGAACTAAACGCCCTGATTGCGGACGAGGCGCGCGTCATAGCAAAGTCGGACGACTGGCAGGAATTGCAGACCCTTGCAACGGTGACAGGTGACGGCACCACGGAGGATTTTTCGCTGCCTAGCGATTTTGAGCGGCTTTTGCTTAACGGTCAGGTGTTTTCCTCCGAATATCAAACCTCGTTACAACACATCAAGGAACCGGATGATTGGCTTGAGTTAGACATTCGTTCTTATGATTATGTGGTGAACGCATGGACAATTTACGGCGACCAGATTCACTTCAAGCCCGCGCTGCCGAGCGGTGTCTTGGCGAAATACTACTATAACACGGACAAGATATTCACTGAGGACGGGGTGGCCGTGTCCTCATACACCAAAGATACGGCCACATTCAATTTAAGCGAAAGATTGCTTGGCTTGGGTGTCTTGTGGCGGTGGCGTCATGACAAGGGCCTGCCCTATCAGGAAAACATGGAGGACTATGAACGGGAACTCGAAAGACTGAAAACCGAGAACGGCGGAAGCTCCATCATCAAGGTAGGGCGCGAAACATACACCCGCGGGGCCGACATTGCCTATCCTAAAGCGATTTCCGGATAAATGAGACGGGCGGCACAAATAAGAAGGCGGGCGGCTCCGTATAACCCGGCAAGGACCACAAGGTCAGTGTTTCGTGATGCGCCCTATTTAGGAACGAACTACCGCGACCGGCTGGAAAGCAACAATATACCCGGCTTTGCAAAGCGACTGGAAAACTTTGTGCCAAATAACGGTTCTTGTGAAATGCGCAAGGGCTACACCCTGCACTACACGGCTTCATCTGGGGGCACCATAAAAAGCCTGATGGAATACACCGGAAGCACAAGGCGTCTATTCGCGGCTGGCGGTGGCGAGGTCGCGGATGCTACCGGCATAAGCGGGCCTATTACAACAATAACGGGTCTGTCATCCGATGAATTTGAATCCGTGAACTTCACGAACGGGACAACCAATTACCTTATTTGCGTTAACGGTGCCGACGCGATTCGCCGCTTTGACGGAACGAGCTGGAACGCCTACGGGTCGGCCCTTACAGGGGTGTCTAGCAGCACCTTGAATCACATCACTGTCCACAAGCAAAGAATATGGTTTATTGAAAATAACACCATGAACGCCTGGTATTTGGCAACGGGTGCCATCGAGGGTGCGGCGACCAAGTTCCCGTTAGGCGCGGTGGCCAAGAAAGGCGGAACACTTCTGGCGGCCTCCGGGTGGTCGGTTGATGCTGGCGACGGCCCGGACGATTACCTTGCATGGGTTACAACCGAAGGCGAGGTGATAGTATATAAGGGGACGGACCCGGCATCGGCTTCGACTTGGGCACTGGTGGGCATTTTTAATATAGACAGGCCGATCTCGCGCCGCTGCATGGTCAAGCAGGGGGCCGATCTCCTTATTTACACGGAGACCGGAATAGTCTCCCTAATGTCGCTGCTTTACAAGACGGCCCGCAATGCAACCGTATCCGATATGGTCCGCCCTGAAATACAAAAAAGGGTCGAGAACGCAAGAACGGCGTTTGGTTGGGAACTATACTTTTACGCCCGTGGCGGCTTGCTTCTTGTGAACGCGCCGCTATTGAATGGCGACTTCATGCAATATGTAAGGAACACGACCGCCCCGGATAACCTTGGCTGGTGTGAATTTACCAATATTGATGCTAATTGCTTCGGGTCGCTGGATGGCGATCTATATTTTGGTGCGGCGCTTGGCAAAGTTTACAAGATGGACACGGGCTACCAAGATGACGGCCAAGACACGGTTGGGATTGTCGAGCCTGCGTGGGATTATTTTGGCTACCAAAGTAATAAATTATTCAAGTCCTGCCGACTTAATATCCAGACATCGGTCACCCCGTTTGTGAGGGTTAAAATGGCCACTAATTATTCGGACACTGGCAGCATTACCAACCAGCCGCTGTTTAACGCGCTAGGGGCGGGCGCAGCATGGGACACATCGGCGTGGGATTTGGTCGCGTGGGCGGGTGGTGATATCGGCTGGTCACAAACGACAAGCATTGGTGGCTACGGAATTGTGGGGTCTTTGGTGATGCGCGTTGGTTCAGAAAACGCGCCCGTTGCCATGACATCCTATGAGGTGGCTTATGAGCCATCGACGCATTTATGAGGCTAATACACGGGCGGCAGCAATGGATAGCGGACTATGTGGCGCTACCTTTTCCGGTTGCCCAAGAAACGGGCTTTAAGCCCTATTATTGTTTTGGGGCGGTCAACGATGCCGGAAGGCTGGTTGGCGGCCTCGTATTGACGGATTATCGGCCCCACGATATAGCCGTCAGCATATATGCGGAGACACCAACCGCATTTACGCCGGGCTTTGTCCGGTATTTTTTCAAGTGGGTTTTTGAAGCTCAAACCTTCACCCGCCTATCAGCAGAAATAGCAGGAACAAACAAGCGTTGTCAGCGCCTTGCTTTAGGTCTTGGCTTCAAGCCGGAAGGTATCCGGCCAAAGGCTTATGGCTATGGCGAGGATGATTTGCACATGTTTGGGATGCTCAAAAGCGATTGCAGGTTTTTAACATGAGAAGTCCTCGACCCCCCGATCCCTATCAAACCGCCAATGCCCAAGCGGGCGCGAACCGTGATGCGTCTATCGCGGGTTCTTTGGTGAATAATGTCAACACATACACCCCCTTTGGTTCGGTGGAATATACAAGCGGTGAAAGCCGGTATTACACCGACGCCCAAGGTAACCGCATCGAGGTTCCGACCACAGTAAGGACGGAAACACTTTCGCCTGAGCAGCAACAGCTTCTGGATTTGCAGAACCAAGCCAGCACCAATATGGGAACGCTTGCGGTGAACCAGTCCGGTATGCTGAATGATTATTTGGGGCGCCCATTCCAAGCCGACCCAAACACGCCGCTAATGCCGAATAGCGTAAACCTGCAAAGAACGATAGACATAAACGGAACGGGGACAGGCGGCGGTTCGCTTGGTTACGCGCCTACGGGCTACCCGCAACTGCCCATCACATCGGGCCAGCCGGTTCCGCCCGTTCAACCAACGGTGGACCCGGTAACACCCGCCGACCCGACGGTGCCGCAGCCACCCGTGGCACCGCCTGTTTCCCCGCCCGACCAGCCCCCTATAACACCCCCAACAACGGGCGGCGACCAGTTGGTGTTCCGTAGTCGCGGAACGGGCGAAAAGAACACCGGGCCGCAGATAAACCCCGGCTTGCTGTCCGAACAGGTTTCAAACCAGCCTGCCGTCGGGCGCCCCGATAATCGCCTGACCATTGACCCCGTGACGGGCGATGTCACTGCATCGCCCTTCGCCGACCCCGCTACCCCGAAACCTGCAGGAACGCCGCCGGGCGGGATAGACGCCCCACGCGGTCTTGATGGGCGCGGCATCCAGCGGAGCATTGGGCCTAGTGACTATTCCGAGGACAGGATACGCGTTGAGGACGCTTTAATGGGTCGGTTTAGCCGAAACTTCAACCGGCAGCGCGATGCGGCGGAAAGCCGTTTGCGCAATCAGGGTTTGATGCCGGGAAGTGAGGCTTATAATAACCAGATGGATTTGCTTGGCCAGCAATATAACGACGCCGCCATGCAGGCCATACTTGCGGGTGGTAGTGAGCAATCGCGGTTGCAGAACATGGAATTACGCCAAGGCGGCTTCAATAACCAAGCCCAAAACCAAGCATTTGGTCAGGGTTTGACGGAAGCACAATTCGGCAATCAATCCCTGCTGCAGGAACTTGGTGCCATGGGGAACCTTCGCGGCCAATCATTGCAAGAACAGCTTTCCTTGCGAAACCAGCCCTTGAATGAAATCGCCGCGCTTCTTTCCGGCAATCAGTTGAATGTTCCCCAATTTCAAGGCAGCTATCAGCAGGCCATAGGCGCTGCCCCTATTGGCGGCTACATCTATAATAATTACAACCAGCGCTCACGCAACGCTAACGCCTTCAATGGCGGCCTGTTTGATCTTGGCGCGGCATTTATAGGGGGTTAATCATGTTAAGATATTTACAGGCCCCACAACAGGCTAAAGTTTATCCTTCGATTGACGATATTCAGCGCAAGCAACAAATGGCCGAATTGCTGTTGCAAAAATCGCTACAAGGCGGCCCGGTGCAAAGCTGGACCCAAGGGGCGGCGCGGTTGGCGGGCGCGTATCTTGGCAAAAAGCGGAGGGAAAAAGCCTCGCAAATGAAGGAAGATTATAATCAGCGCCTATCCGAATTACTTCTTGGCAAAGACGGCGATGCGACCGTTACGCCCGAAAGAATAGCCATGGTGATGAAGCTAAACCCGGAGCTTGGCCAGCAAATGTTGGCGGAACAGCAAAAAATGCAGTATAGCGCCAAAATGGCGGAGCAACAGCGGCGTAATGCCCTTGAGGACTTTAGGGCTAAGGAGGATTACAAGCGGGAGCACCGGCAGCCAACGGTTCAGGAATTTTTTGATCCGCAAACAGGCCAGCCCTACAAGGCCCAATATGACCCCCAATCGGGGCAGTGGAGCCGCATAGGTGGCGTCAAAGCACCTAGCGTCGGGACTTCCTTGACGGTTAACACCGGATCAAGCGGCCCGCAGGTCGGGTCAATTCCTCAAGGTTTCGCGCTGACGAAAGACGATGACGGGCGTTACTATATGGAGGCGATACGGGGAGGGCCTCAAGACCCAAGCAAGCGCGAGGATGCGGCAAAAATACAAGGCTCCCTCGTTTCACAAGAAATACGCAACGCTATTGATGCGATTGAGGCAAACCCAGTAGCCACGACCGGAGCGCTGTCTTACACAAGCAAAATACCTAATACACCAGCCAAGGCGGTTGCCAATCGACTTAAAACAATCACTGCGAACATCGGTTTTGATAAATTGCAGGAAATGCGGAACAATTCCCCGACAGGCGGCGCATTGGGGCAAGTATCTGATTTCGAAAACAGGCAACTGCAAGCCGTAAAGGGCAGTTTGGACCAATCGCAAAGTGCTGATGACCTCCTTTATAATCTTGAGCGCCTCGACAGGCTTTATAATGCTGTTGTTAACGGCGTGCCGAACGGCATGGGCGGCTATGAGCCACTGTCGCCGCAGAATGCTGACAAGGTGTATGGCCAGTCTTTCGGGGAATGGAAAGCACAAAGGAAAGGCGGGGCGCAGGAACAAGCGCCACAGGGACCGCCGCCCCAAGGCGTTGATCCGGAAGTATGGAAATACATGACGCCAGAGGAGCGCGCCTTATGGGCGAATTAACGGCAGAACAAAAAAAGGCGATAGCGATTGCCAACGCAAGGCGTCGCGCCGCTGAACAGTCTATCCAATACGGGCTGTTGAATAACGCACCGGTCCCCGACAGCATGATTGCGGGGCAGACCGTGAGCATGAGCGGAAGACCGGATGGTGGCTTTTTCCAGAACACGGCCAAGAATGCAAAAATCGCGGGCGGCTATTTCCTAAACCGCAATCAAGATGCCCGCGCGGATATGATAAAGAAGCAATATCCAGATGCCGCGGTTGGTCGCGATAGCGAGGGCCGGACACTGGTTAAGTTGCCCGGCGACAAATGGCGCTATATCAACAAGCCCGGCATTGACGCCCAAGATGTGACGGACTTTGCCGGTGATGTGATTAAGTTCGCGCCCGCAGGCAAGGCCGCGACCATGGGCGCGGGGCTTCTGTCCAAGATGGGCATCGGCGCGGCGGCTTCCGGCGCAACGGAGGCGGCATCACAAAAGGCTTCGCAGGCTTTCGGGTCCGAGCAAGGGGTTAAGTTGGGCGATGTTGGCATGGCCGCCGCTGGTGGCGGCGCGGGGGAGGTTATTTCAGCCGCTATTTCGCCTATAGCACGCCCCATGGGCCGCTATTTGGGTAAGAAAATCAAAGAAGCGCGGGGGATTACAAGCACAAAGCCGCCCGTGTTAGAGGCCCTAGAAAAAGGCACGCGGCCATCGGGGGCCCGCGATATGGAAGCCGCTATCGCCGCCGAGGATTTAGCGCGGCAATTTGATGTTGACCTGACGGCGGGCCAAGCCACGGGCGATGTTGTCCAGCAACGCATTGAAAGCCAGATGGCCAAAGGCGTTAAGGGTGGCCCGGCCATGGAGACCATGCGGTCATTCCAAGGCGCGCAGGCCAATCAGGTTAGGCAGGCGGCGAACAATATGCTGGGCGCGCGGGTAGCCCCCGACACGGAAACCGCAGGCGCCATGATTGCCCGTGGCCTCCGGAACAAGGAAAAAGCGCTCTCAAGCGAGATACAGACCGCTTACAAGAAGGCGGCAGAGTATAGCGCTTCGGTGGATATTCACGACGCAAGACAACTAAGGGACATCATCCGTGATTCGTTGCCGGAGGAGGTAGTTAATCCTTCCCTGTTTAGTTCCCGCCAATCGACGGCTAGGCGGTATGAGCAAACATTCAGGGTTATGGAGGACTTGGACAGATTTGACCAAAATCTTGCCCGCGCCCGCGCGTCTATAGCGGATTCTGAAAGAGCCTTAACGACACCGGGAAGCGAGGTCGAGCCTGCGGAATTAAAGGGCATAGATTGGCGGGAAATTGAGAAATTCAGAAAAGACCTTAACGCCGCCTACAACGCCGCCAAGACGCCGGAGGACCGGCGCGGGGTTCTGCTGGCCAAGGCGTCGCTCGACGGATGGCTAGACGAGGCCACCACCAAAGGGATTATCGAAGGCGACCCCGGCTTCTTGGATGCCCTGAAAAAGGCCCGTGGCGCACGGCGGCTTTATGGTAGCAAGTTCGAGGTCCAGAACAATAAAGACTTCGCCGGGAAGATTATAAACGATATTGTCAGCGATGACCTGACGCCTTCCGAGACGGTTAACCTTATATTCGGCTCATCGTCGGCCTTGGGGCAAAAGCGCGGGTCTCAACTAGCGGTGCGCCGGTTAAAGGAAATTCTGGGGCCTGAAAGCCAAGAATGGCAGGCGGTGCGGGAAGCAGCGCTTGATAGAATGATCAAGCAAGGCTTCGCCCGTGGCGGCACGCAGATGAAAATAGGGACATTCCGTGAGGTATGGAACCGCCAGCTAAAGGGGGAGGGGCGGCACCTTATGAAGGAATTATTCACCCCCGATGAATTGTCGCGCATGGAACAATTCGAGAAGGTCTTGGGCTTTATCGAGCCATTACCGGGGGCGGTTAATAATTCAGACACCGGAACACATATCTTGGCGATGCTGAATAGCTTTATGCGCATTGGCGGGCGTGTGCCTCAAATGATAGGAACGCGCATATTGAAAGAGGTTAGCCCCGCAGCCGAAGAAGCGGCGAGAGCGGTAAGGGGTGCCCCAAGACCGATACCGACCAGCAGCCCACTATTGCCCGCGACGGGGGCGGCGGCTTCCGTCAGGGTAAAAGAAGACCTCAAGAATTAAGCCAATTGGGACGCCGATGGCAAAGAATAGACCGATTGCCCACCAGCCCCAATTATTGAACAACCAGTGAACTAGATAAATCCCTAGCGGGTAAGAAATTGCCCTGACCATAAATCACCTCGCGGGATGGCTTCTAATACATTCCGAAGCTAACACAAAACCGAATGGAGTAAAATATGCCCTTTAGCGGAGCCGGTGTCTTTTCGCGCAATCGCGATTGGACAGACGATAGGGATAACAATATCCTTATATTAGCAGATGCCCATGATACGCACGATCAGGACATTGCCGATGCCTTGACGGCTATTATAGCGGGCAGCGTGCCCTTTGTGGGGCCGGTTAATTTTCCTGATGGGACATCAAGCCTGCCCTCAATAACATTCACCTCTGACACAAACACGGGATTCTATTGGAAAACATCCGGACGGATTGCCTTTTCCTCCAATGGTGTCGGCAACACATGGCTAGACGGACAAGGCGTAGGCCTGCCAAACGGAACCGTTAGCGCCCCCGGTTTGTTCTACACAGCGGATTCAACAACGGGATTTTTCAGGGAAACGGATGGGTCGGTTTCAACTGCGGTTAATGGGGTTGTGACGGCAAAGGCAGTTTACGACGCCGCCGCGCCTTATATGTCGTTTCCTGAAGATATTGTTGTTAATGGCGTTACCGTCAGCCCGGGCTCTGGTTCGGTCGATGATGTGATTGGTTTCTCCAGCACGACCACAAGCCTTGTCCCGATGAAAGTCTCTATTTGGCGAGATAAAGTATATAAGAATTCCACCACAACGACCCCGCCAGCCTCTCCGGCAGAAGGGGACAAATATGTTGTCGGGACCGGCGCCACGGGAGAATGGGCGGGCAAGGACGGTCAACTTGCTGGTTGGAGTAACTCCAAGTGGAATTTTCTAGCCCCCGCAACAGGTGTAATTTACTACGACCAAGGGACATCTGCTTGGATGCAATATGATGGAACCTCTTGGGTCGCCTTGGGGGATACCTTCGCGCTCCGAACGATTACGCGCGAAAAATTAACGGCGGCCAGAACCTACTATGTCGACGGAACAAATGGTTCAGACTCCAATGATGGCATGTCAAGCGGTTCTGGGGCGTTTGCCACCATTCAAAAAGCGGTTGATACGGCTCAAAGCATTGATAATTCAATTTATCAAATATCCATATCCGTCGCTGCCGGTAGTTATAATGAACAGGTCACAATTAAAGGCGGTCTTTTGGGGTCCGGCGATTGCGTCATAACTGGCGACACAACTACGCCATCCAATGTGAAGGTTGGGAGCGGACAAACCAATTCATTCTTAGTTAAAAATGGTGCCTTTGTGACCATTCAAGGTTTTCAATTTGACGCAACGGCATCGGGGGTTAGAGCACAAACTAAGTCTGTTGTCACTTGCAAGGATTGCAAATCTAATGTTGGAACGCGCATGTTCTATATTGAAAGCGGGGCTAATGTCATTGCATCCTCCACCAATTTAGAAATACTCGCAAACAATACGAACATCGCGTCAATGTATGGGCAAAGCTATTTAACACTATTCGGCACAACAATTACACTCACTGCCAGCCACGCATGGGGCGCCGCCGGTGCATTTTACATGCGACAGCAAACATATTGCTGGTTAAAAAATACGGTATTCTCTCTCACCGGGACAGGGACCGGACTAAGATATAATGTAGGCAGCGGCAGCATGTTGGACACCGAGGGCGGTGCAGCGGACTTTATCCCCGGCGATTCAGCAACATTGTTTTCGAGCGATGGTGCATATTACCTATAGGAGAAATTCATGTTTGATTATTATTGGATTGTTGGTGCGGACGAGACGAAGGTTTGGTCTAGCAAACGGGTTGGATATTTTCCAATAGATGACGCAGAATATGTAAATTGGTTAAATGATTCAAATCGTCTTGACCCTTTAACAGACGCCCCCGTACCAAACACACCGACCCGCATCTCAAACGAGCAGGGATTAACCGATGTCTTAGAAAAATACGGACTCCAAGGCCCTATCGTTAAACCTGTGCATGTGAAGCGCGAAGCCAAGCGCCGCAAGATGGCTGCTATTGGGCAGACGAATGAAGAAGAATTTAACTTAGATTATATGAAGGCGCTGGCGGAAGGGACAAGTCTCACTAACAAAGTCACGTCTGGTGCGACATTGACCGCGACCGAGCAGGCTCGCAAAACACAGCTTGAACAATTTGATGCGTTGTTTGCGAGTATTGACGCAAAGATGGATGCGCTGCTTGCCATGTCACCAATCCCTCAAAATTATAAGGATGACATTCATTGGCAATAGGCTCGCTCATAACCAATATCGGCGGTGACAAATTCCGTCTGGAACACCCATATTATTGGTATATGGGCGGTGGCAAACTCACCCATCGCATCGACATTCCACGCGGTTTTGAATTTGATGTGACCTTGCCGCGCGTTCCCGGTATCCGTAAAATAATAAACCCCCATGATTTGCGCTGGTTGGAAGCCGCCCTTGTGCATGACTATCTTTTAGTCAACGGCACCGAGAAGAATGTGGCGGCTGCGGAATTTAGGCGCGTGTTAAGATCGGTTGGTATTGGTTCTGTCAGGTCGTGGCTTGCATTTTTCGCGGTGCTTTGGTTCACGAATACGGTGAAGTGGAAGCAAAAATGAAAATAAACCAAGCGGGCATTGACCTGGTCAAATCCTTCGAGGGGCTTGAATTAAAAGCCTATCGCGACATAGCGGGCGTTCTGACCATCGGCTACGGCCACACGGGGCCGGATGTTGTCGAGGGCATGGAAATATTGGAAACAGACGCCGAGACGCTTCTAAGGCGGGATATTGCCAGCTTTGAGGAAGGGGTGGAATCCGCCTTGTATGAAGCCATAGAAAAGGGGTTTATCGGGGAAAATGAATTTAGCGCGATGGTCTCGCTTGCCTATAATGTCGGTATTGGCGCGTTCAAGGGTTCCAGTGTGGCTAGATACGCCCGCCGGAATGACGACGAAAAGGCGGCTGACAGCTTCCTGCTTTGGAACAAGGCCCGCATCGACGGCAAGTTGCAGCCGGTCGCCGGTCTAACGCGCCGCCGCAAGGCCGAACGGGCGCTATATCTGACCGCCGATGAGGTCACAAGTGACGCCCATGTTGAAGCCCCCGGCGGCCTCCGGTCGGGGTGCAAGTTTCTGGAAGGGATTTTGAAATGAGCATCTTCCTTGCCGTGGTGAACTTTCTAAAAGGTGCCCCATGGCAAATATGGGCGATATTGGCGGCTGTGGGCCTGCTGGTGGCCGTCTGGGCCTCTGGCGTGTCGCAAGGCCGGTCCATCGAGAAACGCGCTCAGGAAGCCGCTATTGAACGAATACAGGCCGAATGGGAGGACAAATACGCCCGATTAGAGGATGAACGGGATCGGCTGGCAACTGACCTGACTCTAGCCCGTGGCAATGTCCAGACCGTCATTCGTGAGGTGGTGCGGGACAATCCCGTGATTGTGCGTGGTGAATGTAAAATAGACTTCGGGACCGTCGAGGTTCTGAACAAGGCAGCGAGGGGTGGATGATGCGACATTTATCATTGGTGGTTTTGATTCCGCTTCTCGCCGCTTGCTCAACCCGCTGGGCGCCTATTGGGGACGCCCCTAAGCCCGCACCAACGCCGAGCATGATGGAACGATGCCCTGACGCACTCCCTGTGCTAGACATCCCACAAGAGCGCTGGGACGCCATGACAGGGCGGGAACAGGTGCAGACCATGGTCAACCTTGCGGCAGCCGACTGGGCTGTGGCATACCATAAGTGCCGATTAACACATAATTCCCTCGTGGAGTATCTAGAGCAATGAAGGCGGCGGTGATGGCTTTGGTTTTGGCCGGATGCGCAACGGTCCCAACACAAAACCCGCCGCCAACATTTACGGAATGTTTTTGGCTTGAAAACGGGAACATAATGCACGGCTATACCGCCCACTGCGCAAGGACTTGGGAAATATAATGCAGCCTGATATTATATCACAAGCCTTGGTTGAATATGGGCCAGCCGGAATTATTATGCTGGTTCTGGGGCACTTAGTCCGCGAGATGATCAAGGAAAAGAACGCCCGAATAAAGGCTTTAGAGGAACAGATTGCCGAATATCAAAGGCAGCGGGATGAGATTTACAAGCGTGTAGTCGAAAAGGTAGGGCAATAATGTTCATGCGGCCAAGGGTTAAGCCAATCCCCATCGAAAAGATAAACAAGGAAACGGAAGCCGAGCGCCGGAAACACGAACTAATCCTTGAGCAGATAAGCAAACGCTCTAAAAAAGAGATATTAGACCTTTGCGACGATGTTTTGAAGATGGGGCGTCATGCTTGATATAGTTTTATTGATGCAAAACGGCATCGCCCTGACCATGTTTGCGCTGATTATAATGGTTGTCAGGACATGGGGTCCGGCGGCCTATTCATCGGCAAGGCACTGGCTGGTCCGGCGCGAAGCCCCGTCATCCGCGAAAATTCTGGCCCTCGCCATTACGGTCGGGGCCATGACGGAATTCGGCGATAGTCTCTATTGGTTCTTCACTTGGTCGCTTTATTACATGGACGAACCCTTGGGAAACACATTCATTCAATACGGGGTCTATCCTAACCTGTTATTCAGGGCCATAGGCGGGGCCTTGACCTATTATCTGCATTACCATTCCTCAATCATTAAAAAGACGAAAAGCATTGAAGATGTGCGGGGAAGGCTTATTATGTCCGAGAACAAATATCTAAGGTTCTCAATCGGCATCGGAATTGCCTATATCATCATAATGATTATAGCCAAAGCGCTCATAGGGGCGTAGAAAGAGGGTTTCATGGACGAGAACTTCAAAAGACGGCAAGACAAGGTAAGGGCTGACTTGGCCACGGTGGAGCGCCTGCTTGGCGAGATTTCCGATACGGTAACGGCGCAGGCGGCGGCGTTCAGCGACAATCCCAGGGCCCACGAGCCCGCAAAGGCGGCGCAAGCGGCGTGCAAGAAAATGTGCATTGCCGTAGCGCAAGGCCACAAGGCGCTGAATGACGCTGCAACACTTCTAGGCGGCGGGGACGACAAAAACCCGCCGGACGGGCAATGATCGACATAGGATACACGGCAATGTGGTATGGGGTGGCGCAGATTATGCTTCTGTGCGTTGTTCTATCCAGCACCCGCCCGTTTACCTTCACGGCGTGGGCGGTTGTGGCGGCAACATGGGTTGCAACCATATGGATAGGGGATAATCTTGCGTACCCTCTTAGGATGTTAGCATATTCGACTATTGACGGGGCCGCGATGGTTATATTTTCAAGCCTTGCCTTTCGGTATGGCCTAGCGTGGCTGGCCACCATGTCATTATTGCATTTGACCATGATTGGCCTGCATTTTGCGGCCCTGCTATTCCCCACCCTGCCCCATATGTGGGCATACAACGGGCTTTTCATTCTCGCACTAGCGACGGTCTTAATCTCAACGGGTGGTCATATAGCCAATGCTCTTGATAATTTTATCCGCCGTAGGGCTGCTGTTTGGTCTTGGTCTATGCCACGTGCCGCGCTTGATGCGAATAGCGAAAAGGTTAAACGAAAGGCGCAAACATGACATATAGTTTCCTTTATGTCAGAAAGTCCGGCGTTACTTAACATATGGCCATAAATTTTTACTTGAGCCAAGGATTAATTTTCTCTATATAGGATTAGTAGCTCTTGCTTGGTGAAGTGGCCCCTCGGCCGTCATATAGATAGCCAAGACGGCCGATATGGCGGGCTACAGTGTCAGGAGGCATATTATGATTTTCCGGATAGAAGGTTTTGGCGGATTCTAGAGTTTGCTTCATACGCAATCTGACAGCTTGAAGGTTCAACAGGTCCGAGGCTCTAGCTTGCTATCCTCATTCAAGACCACCCACCTGATTTATCGGGTGGCCCCCACGGGTTTCGGCCCGTGGGGTTCTCTTTGCCCAACCGCGCCTTAACCCGCCGCACCCAGCTTTCAAAAAGAAGCACTAAAACATATATTAGAAGCAACCAGCCCACGGCGCGCCGTCAGCCGTTGAACAAAAAGGCAAAAATGATAATACTAATCACACACGCGGTATAGAAAAACATTCTAACAACGGGTTGAAAGCCATTATCGAAACTAGCACGAAGGCAGAGTCCTGCGCACAAAACAGTGAGCCAGATTCCCAATCCACGAAACAACAGCCCCTCGCTATCTGTGAAAGTGATAACTAGAACCAGCCAAATCACCACAAGCCCCGTTAATTCCGTGCATTCGTTGGTTTAGTCATTCTTTGGCTTTCCTTGCCAGTTAGTCATTCTTCACTCTCCTGTTGCTGCGATGGCGTGGTTATCCACTCCGGGAATTGTTGGATGCGGAAATCCTCCGGCCACTCCAATGGGTCCGCTCCTTTGCGATGCTTGAGGGTTATTATTTCACGCTCGCGTGCGGCAATATTTTTTGCGCTATCGGTCCACCACTCTTTGAAATTTTCAGGCCGCTCACCTACCTGATTTCCCAACTGTTTGAGGAAAAACGGTGTTCCGGCGGCAGCGCATTGGTCGCGTGTCTGTCGCACCCAATGGGCGTGTAATGGCCGAGCGTTCTTGCCGCTCTCGCCGCCCATGATAATCTGGTCAATAACTGTTTTAGGCGCTGGACCTTCTGCATCTCGCGCTTCTACTTTGTCGAGGCAATTCCATTGTTCATCGCCGGTTGGCGTTGAGGCCGTGATGTTTGTAAAATCCACCGGACAAAGTGCAGGCTCATAAGACACAAAGCGCATGGCGGCGGGCGTTTGCAGTAGTTTTGGGATGCGCTTATCTGCGGTCTCTTGGTTTTCGACCGATACGCCGAGGCCGACATTGGGGAGCGGCCAATCGTTACTGTGGAAGCATACTTCACCCTTCGGCCTGTCTGGCACATCCGTGCCATGGCGTGTAACATATGGATAATGGTCTTGTGGGTCGTGCGGGTGCCCCGACTTGGCTGGCTTAAAAGCTGTTAGATATTCCCGCATCCGTTTGGGGTGTTTTGTCAGCACAAGGAATTTATGTTGCGGGGCCAGTGCCATGACGGCGAAAACCCTGTCAATCCATTCGACCGGCACATTAGGGTGGAGCAGGTCGCCCATGGAGTTGACGAAAACCAAGCGCGGCTTGCTCCAGCGCAGGGGCGCGGTGAGGTTTTTCTTTGGCGCTTGCTTGACCTTTCCCGTCCACACGGCCTTGCCCTTCACCAGTTTTGTTGTGCCTTTATAGTGGCCGCCCGGTTGCATCTTCTCGATGCGATGGGCCTGCTTCATTGCATAGCAATTTTTACAGCCTGCGCTTTCGATGTCGCAGCCAACTATCGGGTTCCATGTCTCGCCCTTGAAGCCCGGCGCGTGAGTCCATTCAATCTTGGTCATGTTTTTCTTTCCTCGGCCTAAAAAGAACAGGGCGACATATATCTATATCATCTCCATAACATGCCCAATAACGCCCGTTCGGCCATTCGCCGTCATACCAACAATCAAAAATGGTAGAGCAGCCAAATTCAATCGCATCAAAACTCGTGCCGTCCTTTGGACAATAGATTGCGTTATTCCAGCCCAAATTTACTAAGCGCGAGTTGATCTCCGCTATAGCGGCCAAGCAATCCTCTGTGGTCGGATATTTTTCGGCCAGATTCTTCTTTTCTTCTTCTGTATATTGCCACGGGTCGTACCGGTTAGGTTTGGCCATTGTTTTGTCTCACTATTGGTGGGGTGGTGGTGGGGGAGGGAGTGGATTTTTGGGTTTTTTATTCATTACCTATCTCCTCATGCTGCGCATTTGTTGAGTGCTAAATGTTGGCAATTTGCCCGGGCGAGCGCTTCTGCGAGTTGTGGGCAAACGGCATTGCCGCACATGCGGCCTTGCGATGTTTTGGTTTTGCTGCTGTTGAGAATTTTGTCGGTAAAGACAGTGAAGTTAAAGGCTACCATCACTGAATCTCCGCTATCAGCTTTGGCAGCATGGACGGTTCGCCGTCTTCGTTAAAATCCCAGCACGCACCATTACTCCAGCATTCTGGATATGGCGATCCCTCGACGGCAACCCACTGGTCCTGCCAAATATCGTCACCATCAACCACATGGTCTCTTATAAGGCTGGCGCGTATAATGTCGCCATTTTGAAACATAAGGTAATATGGCTTGCCATATTCAACTTTCTCATAGTCGATTGGTTGAAAGTTAATCTGTTTGCTGCTCATCTCACTACTCCCGCCGATTGTTTTCTGCGCGTTGTATTTCCCACGATTCCAATAGGTGCGCTGTGCAGCATTGCCACGCGAATATTTTATACCCGAGTGCGTTTGGGTTTTTCAGGTCGAGTGGCACGGGGGTTCTGATAAGCGCGCGAAGCAATAGTCTGTAGGGGACGCGATTCAATTTACGCAAATGGTTCTCGAATTTCTGTTCGTCGGTTAATTTAATCTTGGTCATGGGTTAGTTCCTCTGGATAACAGTTTTTAATTTTTTCATCTAAACCCTCTGGTGGCTGTATTTTCCCGCGCTCGATAGCAGAAATGGTAACGGGCCTTATGCCAAGCTTCTGCGATTGCTCGTGCAGCCCTTCGTTATATTTTATGCGCAGATTGCGCAGCCTGTGGTAAACTATCTTGATATTCATATTCGTGGCCATGTGCTTACTCCTCATTAGCTAATTTAAGCAGCACGTCTGCGTGGCAGGGTTCACCGATTTTGCACCAGCAGGCTAGATTTTGCCCGCGCAGAATATCAATGTCGCCATCTTCCATGATTACTTCTTGACGGAATTTCCAAACGGCACGCATCGCGCAGTCTTTTGATGGCGTCTGTCATTCTTCCTCACCCCCTATCTTTTCACGCAAAGCTGCGTAGAGATAGGCTTTGCCTTTTTTGGTGAGCCTCCAAGAGGCATCAAGAAACGCTAAATCAAATTTTTCTATCAACATTCGCCTATAATTGTATATGTGAGCGCCCTTCAAACAGTCAGTTAACCCAGAAAAAATATATATTCTTTTTTCGACATGAGAAAAACAGCTTTGATTTTCTGAAACCCCGAGGCCAGCATCAGGCACAATCTCCTCGGTGCTTTTACCTGCCCAAGGGTTTGTGTCTTTTTCATTTTTCTTCTCCATTAGTGGTTCGGGCAGGGGCATCCAGTGAGTTGGGTTAGGAAATAAATGGTTAGGTATTTTCGCTACCCAAGGACAACAGGCCACCCGCCCGTCTTTAACCCTAATTAAGAGCAGTTCTTTATCTTCCGGCGCGGCCTCAATAGGCTGCCATGGGTTAAAGATAAAATCCTGAACGCGGCGCAAAGTTTCAATACAAACTTTATCCGCTTGGCCCTCCTTAATATCTAATATAACGCCTTCTATGTCGTAATGTATCATTTGTTGGGGGGTCATATTACTTCTCCTTGTAGCAAAATAACGACCCTTTTGGCAGGCCCTCCGTCTCGCCACATTTCGTGGTATTCTTCCGGAGCGGGGTCTAGGCCAGCAAAGGGGTTGCCTTTTCGTTCAATACTCAAATTCCGCTCAAACGAAAAAACGGCAGAAAAGCGCGACAACAGAGTCGCCTCATCTTTCGCGTGGGCGCATATGTCAAAATCAAGACACTGCGCAATCCATTGGTTGCCCTCCTGGAATACCAATACTCGTGCGTATGTCACGACACCCTCCTTGAAGCGCTGATTGCCGAGCGAAGCGCTATAAATTTAGTGGCCAAGTCTGTTTTTGTGGGCATGGGCAAGGCCGTTTCCCAAATCTCGAAAAGCCCGTCTGCCAAGCGGTGCGGATCAATCCCGTGGATGGTCCAGAACCTTGCCTCACCAACCTTGTGCAAAGCGCCCGTGTATTGGTCTATGTGAAGCGTGTGGAGCAACGGCACTGTTTTATCGTCCGGCGGCCTCTTGCCCATTTGCAATAGCCCGAGCCTCACATGGTGTGCGTCTCTCTTGGCCGCTGTGCAGCCCGTGACGCAGCAAGGCAGTGACGCCACCCAAGCCATGTAGGATTGCGACCGGAAGGGCTTTTCCCTCACGCCTCGCTTGGCATAAGCGTCCTTTTGCAGGGCCGGTCCTGATACGATGCGTAGGGCCATTACCTGCCCCCCAAATGAATATCAAATTTAACGCGCCAATCGTCCTCGTCGAAGTGGTTGATTACCTGTTCAACCAACTTGTCCATGATAGGCTTAGCCTTAGCGTGTATTGTTTGTTTGATTACTTCGGCTTGCGCAGCAAGGCACAATTCAACCTCTTTTTGCACGACGGCCCGAACTCTATGCTCAAGCTCGTCTTGGATGAATGTTTTTTTGCCTCGGCTGCTATATATTGGGGCCTCAAGTATTTTAATCACCATTTTTTCAATTAGCGCATCTTCTTCCTCAAGCGCTTTGGCCACCTTTACCTTAACCAGTGTTTCCACCGCCTCCATTACTTTTTCGTCCATACTGTCTGTCATTTTTGTTTTTCCTTTGCTATTCCGCCATGTTCTTCAAGCAATCTTAAAACCGCCACCGTTGGCACATAACCATAAACTGTTTGTGTAGGGTCGGTGGTTTCAGGGTTGCCGTCTATATATTTCATAATTTCATCACCCGGGTGTGCTGATGGAAACCCCAATTCCCATTCATGGAATGGTCCTCTGTAGGCGTGTTTTATTTCATGTATACTTTCACCATCAGCGGATGGTCGAGGGTAGCAATGTTTTCCCCACCCCGCCTGAATTGACACACTGAAACCATCAGCACAATGGATTCTAGGGCGCGTGAAATGGGTGCCTACTGACATGTTCCACAAGTCCATCATATAGTTCTGAAATTCTTGGTCGGTCATCACTTCTCCTCCCACATTGAGCAATAGTGCTTTGGTTTGGTTAGTAGACCGGCATAATAACCGCTCGAATCTGCGGCGAAGGCCGTTGTCTTTTTATGCTCTTTGGCCTCAACCATGCGCGAAAAATCCGCAGTCCAATCACTTGCCTCATCAACATGAGGGGTAGCGGAACATTCGCCCAAGCATCGTCGAACGGGGCAATCAGTTAAATCTTCTGTAAGTTCCCAATGCTTGCAGTTTCTGCAACGCTTTTTCATATCTCCACCTCTTGTAAATATGTTGGTTGTAGCCTAACCGCCAGGCGATGGTTAGCTTCGTTCTTTGCCTCTCTTTCTGATTTATGTAATGTGACAATATGGCTCGGTGCGTCTTTTCCGACATACGAATTATGAAGGTATGTTGTCTCGATCAAAACAAAGTCATCATTGGATAAGCGCACGATTGTAAAATCAACGGGAATGAATGAATAAAGGACGGCGTTCCATTCGCATTCGGGCCTTTTAACATTCCATGTAATTTTCTTGATTTTGTAGAGTTTATCAGTCACTTCACTCTCCAAATACGAACGCCGCCTTCTGCCTGCGCCGCCCTGTATCGTTCTCCGAATTTGCGCCTGTTGCTCGACGCACCACACAGCTTCGTTTGCACCACCCGCTTTTCGTCATCGCGGCATGGGACCAAAAAACTATCGCCAACCTCCATCTCATTCCATGGGTATCTCCCGACCCTGCTTTTTGGGGCCTCAATTCCTTTTTCAATCTTAAACATTGCTGTTCTCCTTTGGGTTTATTTCTATGCCCTCACGGGCGCAATAGTCCCGCCTAGCTGATGGCCCTCTGCGCACCGCGCTCATTCGCGCTGCTCGTTCTCCATGCGTCGATCTTCGCAATCGCCGCTTCGCGCTGGGCTTTTAGCAATTCAAACGCCCTCGCGGCTTGTGCCATTTCCTCGATATGGCTTTTGTATTGTTCGGAGGCATAAGCGAAAGCGTCTCGTTCAGCCTGCGTTCCTTCATTGCACGCGCGCCGCATTTCTGACCAGATAACCTTGCGCATCTCCTCGGTTCTTACCTTGTTCATGCGGGCATCCGCTATCTGCGCGGCGCTATCCCTAAGGAAGTCAAAGCATCTCTCTATATCCTTCTGTGCTATCACTTCTTCAACTCCTTCATGATCTTAATGACTTCCTTGTCTGCCACCTCGATGGCTTCGGCCAGTTCTTCCAACATGCCGTTGTCGCGTTCGACGCGGTGGATTGCCAACTGCATTCCCGCCGGAAAGCGCGGGTCATAAGAAACAATATCCACCCAGTCTCGTTCGGCGCATAAAAGCTGATGCTGCAACTGCCAGCGATATTCTTGCGCGTGCGACGCCTTGCGGATGGCGTCAGCGTGCTTGGCCATAGAGGCAGGGCACTTGATTTCAACCATGCCGTCTTTGCTTATCAGGCCGTCCGGCGAGCATCCGGTATTTGGCAGGCCGTCAAATTCAATGAACGCCACCTCGTCGACCGCCTGCCCTGTCTCGAACACATAGGCGTCCCTAGCCTCGGCCTCCAATTCAACCCCGCGCTGCATCGCCGCATTGCTATAGGTCTCAACACATGCTCCCGTGATGCGCTCGACCGCCAGCGTGACGATTAGTTCCTCTCGGCTTTTGGCGGGCTTGCCGGACCGTATCTTGGCCATCAAGGCCGAGGCGCGCGAAGCCGTGAATTTGCCCGCCCTTGCCGCCATCCATTCTGCGCTACGCTGCTCCATTGTCGGCCTCTCTAAGCGATTTCAGGGCCACCGAATATGCTTTCTTGACGGCGTTAAGCGAGTTTTGCGGCATATTTACGCCCTTCAATTCTTGGCCGATTTCGTGCAACTCCGCTGCCGTGGATGCGTTCTCGATTTTGGCGATCCAATCACTTGATGCGTCAGGCTCGACAACAGATTGTGCATCGTCATCATGCCCCGCCGCAATGCCCAAAGCCGCCTTCAGGGTATAGCGCTGCAAATAGGTGACAACGGAAGCCACGCCCTGTATTGCGTTCTTGCCGCCGCTGGTATCTATGCCGCCGCTTAGAGATGTTTCTTCATTATGGCCCATTTGATGGGAAAGAAGGCAGGTCACGGTGACAAGGTTTTTATCGCTTGCAGTGCGCCACCGGAACGAAAGGCCGTGTTTTGCGAGAACTGGGCGCAGGATTTCCACCATTTCGCTTAAGTCTTCATGCTTATATTCGGTGAAGCCGCCTGCCTTGTTTTTGAAGCACACCTGCTTGGTTTTAACAATTTCCGGCATATCGCCTTGAACGGCCACCATGGCGCGGTCAAATTCCTTTCTGGCATTGTTGGCCTCCCAGCGCTCTTGCAGGTCCATTAGCTGGCCCAAGGCTTCCGGCGTTACATTGCTTGATATGGCGCTCTGGATTAACTCCATCGGCGTTGGCGCTTGGTTCATCACGGCGAGTTCTTGCGCATTTTCTTTAGTCATTACATCCTCCAAGATGGCTTTCGTATCTTTCAAATTGCGCCTGCCATTCATCGGCAGGGCTTTGTTTTTCCGCCGCGTAGTCCGGCATTTTCATCTTGCGCAAGGTCATTTCCTTAATCACCCTTTGCATATGCTGGTCCAATTCGATTAGGTCTTTCTCCCAGCGCGCAACCATTGGTGTTAACTGGCCGGGGAACCCCATGCCGCCAGTGAAGGGGAGAACGCGCTTGTGGTTCAAGATAAGTTCATCAACCGCGCGGGCGGCGGTGGACAGGTGCCAGAAGGCCGCTTCAAGTTCCGTGTCCGTAAATTGGCGATAGGAAAGGGGTAGGCGTGCTATATTAGTCATTAGCTTTCTCCTGCATCAAAGAAAAAAAGAACACTGTTCAACAAAACTAGAGTCGCCCTCTGCCTTCAACAAGAAAGCCAGCCTTTGTGACACCCTGCGTTCGTCATCTGTATGTGTGTTGATTAGGAAGTATTTCCCGTCGGGGGTTTCCAGTAATCGGTAAATACCGACCTCGCGGATAATATTATTTTCCATTTGTAATCCTCCAGCTTCCTGTGTATGGATTCCCGTCTGGGCTATTGCGAAACGAAAAACCAGCGCCCTCGATGGCCTCGGCTTCTGCGTCAGTGTCGCCTTCGATAACGCCGCGCATCCATTCGGCCAATGCCTTGACAACAGGGTTTTTGCTTTCTAGCATATTCGGCTCGCCCTCAAACTGCGCTATATATGTGACATTAGCCTCCGGTTCTTCCAATCCGGTGACGGTCCATTCGATGACCAAGTCCTCAAATAACAGGCCATCCTTGTTAAAGTCGTAATATTGCATATCAACCTCCATTGATAACCCCTTATATATTGGGCCAAGGCCAAGGTCAAGAAAAAAGTTTGGCCCCTAGTAAAAAAATATTATTGACATTGTGGGCAACAGCCAATATAGGGGAAGGCATGATTTACACAGCAAAACAATTGGCGGCCAAGATTAAGGCCCACTGCAAAACCCTTGGATGCGCTCCGTCGGTCTGGGGTTTGCGTCACTTCAATAATCCAAAGCTTTATGCTAGACTATCAAACGGGCGCCCAATTATGATGGACACCTACGCCAAAGCCGTTAAGATAATGGAGCGGGAAACCCCCGAATCTTGGCGGAAAGTGAAAGCGGCATGACAGATTTCGCCGGGCCATCACTCCTTGTTGACTGCACAAGGTCCGGCGAGGCCAGCGGTTGCGTTCCTCCCCGATTAACCGCTGGCCACCCTTACCGTCCCGTCAACCTCCTAAGCGCCGTTGAGGGGCGGCGACAGGGCCAATGCGCCAAGCGTGAAACTGCCATGGCGGGGCGGACGGTCTATCAGGCAGTAATTGGCCCCCCTCTGGCGGGCGGTGGTGACATCGCCCGCCCCTATGATAAATTGGCGGACTACCACACCCACCCCCGCAAGCCATCCCCTGAATCCATTACCTGCAACGGCAAGCCCCGCATAAATTACAACGCCCGCATGGTTCCATTGGCCAAATTGGGGGAGGCCCAACGCGCGGCCCTTGAAACTATCAAACTAATCACCGGCTACCCCATGGCCTCCATTCGTGGCCGGACACGCAGCCACCAGATTGTTGTAGCCAGAATGGCCGTCACCGACACGCTTAGGCGCATGGGGGCCACCTATTACCAGATTGCGGACACATTGAACCGCGACCACACCACGGTGCGGGACCAGTATTTAGTCGGGCTTGGTTATTACGACCGGCCCGACAGTGGCCATTGGAAAGTGCAAAGATTTCTAAAATTAGCGGGGTTGATGCGCCTAATTATGGGGGTTCCGAATGACGCTTGAAACCATGATAGTGCTGGCGTCTGTTTATCATATTTGCCTGTTCGGGGCAATAATTTTAGTGGTGTATCCGGTGGAGATGAAAAAGCTAAAATAGGAGGGACTTATGGCGCAGGCCGAACAGATTTTAAGATATTTGCAAACGCACAAAAGGGGGATTACGCCGATTGACGCACTGCGTAAATTCGGATGCTTCCGATTGGGCGCAAGGATTTACGACCTGCGCAAAGAGGGGCACGATATTAAAACCGTGAACGAGCCAAGCCCCGACGGCGAAAAGCACTGGGCGCGGTATTGCTTGGTAAAGAGCGCATGAGTGATTTTGAGTATTATATTTCCTTGGTCGTGGCCATTATGTGGTCGGTTATGATTGGTGCGCGTGTGTCAAAAAAGAAATACGGGTCGGCGGCGGCCTTGGCCCTTTTTATGGTCCTATATTTTTTATTGAACATAAGGGATGTGGCCGCCGCATGAGCCTTAACCGCTACAACCCTAAGCGTGACGCGAACGAGAAACTAATCGTTGATGCGCTTAGGGCCTATGGGGCCAGCGTTGAGCGGCTGAATACCCCCGTTGATTTGCTCGTTGGATACCGTGGCCAAACGCATTTGGTTGAGGTTAAAATTGAGGGTGCCAAGCTGAACAAGGCGCAGGTGGAATTTCGGGACAGCTGGAAAGGGTCGCCAATGCAGGTATTGCGGTCTGTTGAGGATGTGGCAGAATTTATGAAGGGCCTCCGGCATGAGGAATGATTGGCAGGAATGGACGGATGGCGATATAGCGGAACTTAAGCGCTTGCTACCTACCGGCAAGACCTATCGGGAGATTGCGGCCATATTGACAACCCGAACGGGCAAGCGCCGGACAAGGGAGGCCGTGGCCAGCATCGTTGATCGCCGGAACCTGCTAAGCCTGAAAGACCGGCAGCCGTCACCGCCCAGAAAAATAAAATTCACTGGATATGATGAGGCCGACATAGCGGCAGGCGCCATGATTGCGAGGCGGGCATGAGTTACATGGGCCGCAAATATCTAGAGGGCCTAAAGCGGGGCTTCAACACGGCTGAACTGGCCAAAGCTTACCGCGTTCCGGAGCATGAGATTTGCGCGGAGGTGGAACTTGCCCGCGCGGTAGAGCGCGAGGACGAAAGGGCCAAGGCCCACAAGCGCCTGCCCTATGCTGGCAAACAGAGGGGCGGGACGATATGAGCGCGACACAACCGCCACAGAAGCACCCAGATAGCCGTTTATGAATTCCGGCCCCTTGGGCTATTAAAACGAAAAACGCGCATGACGGGCCAAATTTACCCCCATAGCGCTTAATTTAGGAGGGAGTTATGAGTTTAGCAGAGTTTGCTTGGGCCGCCCAACAAGAGCTTAGCTGCCCCAGCGAGAGGCTGTTTTTGTTAAAAGCCGCCGACGGTTATTGCTGGAATGAGCGCCCAATGGACCGATATTTTATGATTAGCGAGGATAATATCGGCAGTTGGCGGGCGTGGTGCTGTGTTGATGATTTGGAGCCAATTATCAAAAGCTTATCTCAGCAAAATCTGATAGTTAGGATACCAAAGCGCGGCCCAGACAGATATTTCTGGCTGTGGGTTGAGGGTGAATTATTTGATGACCCTGTCCCAATTAAGAGCAAATCGCCCGCTCGCGAGACAATACCGAACAGCCTCAGAATCAAGGTTTACGCGAGAGACGGCTTTAGGTGCGTGTGGTGTGGTTCGGATGAGAATCAGACCATTGACCACTTTATGCCTGTTTGCGCTGGTGGTACCAACGATATTGATAATCTCTTTACTGTTTGTCGGACATGTAATTGCAAAAAGGGGAAAACAATCCCCGGCCCAGAAAACAGCTGGTGGCCGAAACCGGAGGTTAGCCAGAAATGAGCGCAAGGTATTCCATCACGCCAGCGGCGGCAGTTGACGACAAAACCCTGACTGATCTTCAGTTTCGCGTTCTCGTGACGCTTGGAACCTATCTAGGCAAGTCCGGCGAGGCGGCATGGCCAATGCAGCAAACCCTTGCAGACCGGATAGGCTGTGCCCGCGAAAGCGTGGTCAGGGCGTTAGGGGTGCTGGAGAAGCGGGGATATGTCAAAAGCCAGAAGGCGTTTAAGGGGAGGCCGGGCCGCCACAAGGCGTATCTAGTCAATTTAGAGGCTCGGTTTGAAGTCGAATGTGATTCTAGCGTCACTTCCGAATGTGATTCCTCCGTCACATCTGATGTGACGCCAGCGTCACTTCCCAATAGAACATACCCAAAGAACATACCCAATAGAAATATATATAGTCAGTTTGACATTTTAGGCCAACCGGAAAACCCAGAACCTGATAGCTGGCCCATGGCCGCTTGGGACGCCTACCCCCACCCTGCCAATAGGGGCAGCCGTAAATCTGTGCTTGCGAAGCTGGCCAAAATACCAATCGCCGAACGGTCACGGTTTGAGCGGAACCTAGAAAACTATCGCGACTATCTGGAAATTGCCCAATGGCAACGACCTAAAATGATGGCGACATGGCTCAATCAGGAATGTTGGAAAACGGCCATTGACCTAGACCAAGCGAGGAAAGAAAATGCCCCAAACGCTGGAAAAAATGGGCAACAGCCCGCCGGAATCGTGGATTTCATCCGAGGTGAAATTGCACAAATCGAGCCAAAAGCCATGGGAGGGATGGCGGGCGGTATGTCGCCATCAGGCCGAGGCGGACGCGATCAGCGCCAGATTGAGGCCATGGCTTGCCGGACCGGACCGAGGGCAAGTGTTGGCGTGGCTGGGAGAATTGACGCTCCGGACCAACACGGGCCGGAAATTGCCGGACATGGAGGCGACGATTAAAATTTACGCCCGCGATTTGCAGGCCTATCCGGCGGACATCGTGCGGGATGTTCTAGAACATTGGGGCCGGACGCAAAAATGGTTTCCGGCGTGGGCCGAACTGGTAGCGCGGTTGGATGAAAAAACAGCCCTCCGGCGGCGCTATCAGGCGGCGCTTGCTAATTGGATGGCACCGGAAGGGGCGAGAAGTGATTAGAAGAATTCTAGATATTTTTGGCCTTTTCAGGGGCGGCAAAGCAAGCGGTGCGCCCCCGGAAGGGTTTTGCGATGTTGTGGATAAATTCCTGATGCCGGGGTGGACGGCGTCGTCTGAAATGCGCGGCGAAACAAGAAAAATTGTATTTTCATACCACGGCCCCAACGATTGCGCGGTTGGTTTTGTTGAAGAGGTGCCGGGATCACTGTCGGCGGCGGCCCTTGATGAAAAAATACAGGCCGTTAGGGAACGGATGCTCTGGGCCCAAAAGTTGCTTGAAGCGGAATCCGAAAGGCGCGCATGGCTATTGCGGGAGGAAAGCCCACCGGTGAAAATATTGGACGGCCCGTAAATGATTAACGCCTGCATGGACTACGCCCGGTCAAGGCTTGCCCTAGAGGGCAAGCCACACACGCCGCAAGATTGCATCTGGTGGCTGTTGCGGGAATGTATGGAAACCGAGCGTTTTTTGCGCAACCCGTGGCCCAAGGTCCGGCGCCAGCACGGGCCGGACTATTTTCACGAGCATGTTGGCGAGGTTGGGGTCGGCGAGGAAACCGAGAAACGCCCCCGCCATCAGCCCACGGCGGACGCACTCGACCGCCACAGCGAGGTTATGACATGGTTCCGCTACGCGATTAACTACCGGCACCGCCGGAAACATTGCACATGCGACCGCTGCACGTTGGTTTTGCTGGCGAAGGGGCTATCATCGCGGCGGGTTGGCGACATTCAGCGCCGTTCGCACACTACGGTGCGGCGAGTTAAAGCGCGGGCGATGGACCGGATAGAGGCGGGGATTATTTCGCGGACCAACTAGCCACAAGGCGCGGGTCTGCCCGCTCGGCAAGATAGATAAGCCGCTGGATTCGCACGGGGATTTGCGTTCTGCCAGATTTCCAGCTATAATAAGTTTGGTAGCTGACGGCCAGCATCCGCGCGAAAGCCTCGGCCCCAAGGCCAAGGCGCTCGCGGGATTTCTCCATCATTTCGGGTGTCATCCTAGCGGGGGTCATGCGGTTGCCCTGCTCGGGTCGTCCCAATGCGTGCCCTTGGGGCGTATTTCGCACTCAACGCGTGCTATTTGCTCGCGGCCACAAAAAATCTTGGCGAAGTCGCTGTAATGTTTTTCTGCCTGCGCCGTGGTCGCGCTCTCCAAGCACTCGACGATCATCACCCTCACTATATCGCCATTTCGCCGCTTCATAACCACCCTGCATTCATGGGTCATTTGTTTGTTATTGGTCATTTTCATCTCCTATTTGGTTTTGGTGACAGGCCAACCGGCGCTATAGGACCGGCCTTGCAAAGCCTAGCGGTTTTCCCGCCAACGATCGAATTCGTCGATTCCCATTTTGCTGAGCGGAAACGAAGCCCGCCCGAACCGATTGCCTGTCTTGCCCTGTTTCTCCGCTTGGTAGGGTTCACCAAGTTTTACTAGGGGCCGTCGCCCCTACTCGGATTAAAGTTTCAGTAATTTTTTAGCGGCGGTGGCAAGCGCTTCGCTATCAAAATAATAGCGCCCATCCGGCTCGCCAAAGCCGGGCACAAATGGGCCATATTTGCCAATTTTATAATCAACACAACCAAACCCATGGTCAA
>JALWPC010000635.1 GCA_026995265.1 Paracoccaceae bacterium | reverse complement strand
GCCGAATAATTCACCTGCCCCATCTGCCCCTTTTGCCCGTTGATCGACGAAATGTTGATCACACGGCCAAACTTGCGGGCGCGCATCCCGGGCCAAATGGGGTGCGTCATGTTGAAAACCCCGTTCAGGTTGGTGTCGATCACCGCCTGCCACGCCGCGCGGCTGAGCTTGTGGAACATGGCGTCGCGCGTAATGCCGGCATTGTTGACCAGAATGTCAATCGGCCCAAGCGCCGCCTCCACCTCGGCAATCCCTGCCACGCAGGCGTCATAATCCGCGACCGACCACTTATAGGCCTTAATCCCAGTTTCCGCCGTAAAAGCCGCCGCCGCGTTGTCATTCCCCGCATAGCTCACCGCCACCCGCATGCCGCTCTCCTGAAGCGCCACCGCGATGGCCGCGCCGATGCCACGGGTGCCGCCCGTTACCAATGCTACTCTTGTCATTTTGCCCCCCTAGTCCCGCGCGACGCACAGCGCCACGCCCATACCGCCGCCGATGCAGAGCGTTGCCAACCCTTTTTTCGCATCACGGCGCTTCATTTCAAAAAGCAATGTGTTGAGAATGCGGGCGCCCGACGCCCCGATCGGATGGCCAATGGCAATGGCGCCCCCGTTCACATTCACCACATCAGGGTCCCAGCCCATGTCTTTATTCACCGCGCAGGCCTGCGCTGCAAAGGCCTCGTTGGCCTCGACAAGCTCCAGTTCCTCGGCCTTCCAGCCCGCTTTGCTGAGCGCCTTTTGCGAGGCATGGACCGGCCCCATGCCCATTATGCTTGGGTCCAGCCCCGCCGTCGCCGTGGCCACAATCCGGCCCAAAGGTTCAATCCCGCGCCTTGAAGCATTGGCCGCCGTCATCAACAGCACCCCCGCCGCGCCGTCATTCAGGCCCGAGGCATTGGCCGCCGTCACCGTGCCGTCCTTTGCGAAGGCGGGGCGCAGCTTTTGCATGTTGTCCAGCGTCGCGCCGTGGCGGATATATTCATCCGTATCCACCACGGTTTCGCCGCGCCGTGATGTCAGCGTTACCGGAATAATCTCGTCCACAAACCGCCCCCCCTTCTGCGCCGCCTCTGCCTTGTTTTGCGAGGCCACCGCGAGAGCGTCCTGCATATCGCGGGAAATCCCCCATTGCTCGGCTACGTTTTCAGCGGTGATACCCATGTGATAATCGTTAAACGCATCCCAGAGACCGTCCCTGATCATGCTGTCCACAAACTGCATATCGCCCATCTTCTGGCCGCGCCGCAGGTTCGCCACATGCGGGGAAAGGCTCATGCTTTCCTGCCCGCCCGCCACCACGATCTCGGCATCCCCGAGCATGATCTGCTGCGCCCCGAGCGCCACCGCCCGCAGGCCAGAGCCGCACACCTGGTTGACCCCCCAGGCCGAAGCTTCTTTGGGCAGGCCCGCATTGATATGCGCCTGCCGCGCAGGGTTTTGCCCTTGTCCGGCGGTCAGCACCTGCCCGAGAATGGTTTCAGACACCTCCTCCGGTGCGATCCCGGCCCGCGCCACCAGCGCGCGGATCACCTGCTCGCCCAGCACATGGGCGGGGGTGGTGGCAAAAGCCCCCAGAAAGCTGCCCACAGCGGTGCGGGCGGCAGAGGCGATGACAATATCAGACACGATAGGCTCCTGTTGGTGATTCGATATTTGTGCATTGCAGCATATTCTGTGCGTAATAAAAAGACCTATTATTGTATAAATACGCAATAATCATGCGCATATATCCGGAATAAGGACAGCAAACATGCTTTCCATGTCAAATGTGTGCAGATGCACCTTTTGCATTGCAGTCGCGAAAAACGGGGCTAATCTAACAGCGGAGCTTTGGGAGCACAGCATGGCCGATAGCGAAGACGATGTGGTTGTCATAAAAAAATACGCCAACCGCCGCCTCTATAACACCGCCAAATCCAGCTATGTGACGCTGGATGACCTTGCGGGGATGGTGCGTGAAAAGCAGGATTTTGTAGTGAAGGATGCCAAATCCGGCGAGGATATAACCCGCTCGGTGCTGGCCCAGATCATTTTCGAGGAAGAATCCAAGGGGCAAAACCTGTTACCGGTGAAATTCCTGCGCCAGCTCATCAGCCTTTATGGTGATTCGCTGGAGGGGTTTGTGCCCGGCTATCTTGAAGCCTCGATGGAGAGCTTCGCGGCCAATCAGGAAAAGATGCGCGAACAGGTGGCGGCCATGATCGGGCAAAACCCGATGATGGCCAATTTGGAAAGCCTGGCACGGGGCAATATGGAATGGATGGAAAATGCGATGAAGATGTTCTCGCCCTTCGCCCCTCACGCCGCCAGAACCAAACCGGAGCCCGACTCCGGTGGCAATGAAGAACTCGACGCCCTCAAGCAACAACTCGCCGCCATGCAGGAGCAAATTTCAAAACTCGCAGACAAGGGGTAACGGTGCTTGCGAAGCACGACTGATGAACCGTAGGGTGGTGCTTGCACCCACCGTAACCTTACGCCAACGCGCCCATCTGGGCTCCGGTATTCAGGCAAATCGGCATTTCCGCCGAACGGCCATAATAAAACCCCTGCATCGCATCAATCCCCAGCTTTTGCACCAGTGCGGATTCTTCCGCCGTTTCCACAAATTCCGCTACGGTGAACATATCAAATTGTCGTGCAATCTTCACCAGCGCCTCCACCAGCACCTGATTATCGCGATTATTCGGCAGGTCGGTGATGAATTGCCCGTCAATCTTCACCATATCAAACTTGTATTTGCGAAAATGGCTGAAGCCGGTATAGCCCGAACCGAAATCATCAATCGCAAAGCTGCACCCCAGTTTGTGGCCTTTTTCTATGAAATAGGCCACGAATTCCGGGTCATGAATCGGCGTGGCCTCGGTGATTTCGATGATCAGCCGATCGGCAATTTCAGGGTTGTGCTGGCAGCCCCGCTCCAGAATCTGCGTCCATTGAGCATCCCCGATGGTATTCATGGAAATATTCACCGAAATGCGCTGTCGCGGGTCCGCCGCCAACATATCAATCGCCTTTTGCAGCGCGATCCGGTCTATCGCCTGCACCAGGGTGGTGTTTTCCACCGCCGGAATGAATTCGCCCGCGGGCAGGGTGCGCCCGTCACGGTCCCGAATGCGGATCAGCCCTTCGTGAAAGGCGACCATGGGGCGGGGGCCGGAGCGGAACACCGGCTGAAAGGCCAGCCCCACGCGCCCCTCTTCGATGGCGGCCGACACCATGGCCCGGGTCTTTTCCAGCTTCAGGTCCTGCTTGGTGGCGTGGCCGGCAAAGGCTTCCCAGTGGTGTGGCATCGAATCCTCCGAAATCGCTACCTGATCACCCTGCGGCACAAATCTTAACAGGAGGTTAATATTCCTAAAATGTTCTTAAACTGTTCCATAAATTTAATTCAAATTTTATATAATTTAATGTAATGATATTAATGTGTTAAGGATGTGTAGCGCGCTTTCGCTATCCCATTCCGCCCCGCCGGTGAGCCGTGCAATTTCCTGCCCGTCGCGGTTCAGAATCACCGTCAGCGGCAGGCCGATGGCGCCAAAAGCGTTGCCGAGCGAAGAATCAGGGTCGAGCAAAACCGGCAGCGCCGTGACCTTCGCCTGCTCCAGAAACCGCTCAATGCCGCCGAGGTCGTTAAACCCCGTGGCAATGGTGAGCACCTGAAAATCCGCCCCGCCGAGCGCCTTTTGCAAGGCATCCAGTGTCGGCATTTCCTCGCGGCAGGGAAAGCACCATGTAGCCCAGAAATTCACCACGCGGATTTTGCCGTTGCTGTCAGCAAGGTGCAGGGTCTCCCCCGCCGGATTGGTGAAGCTCAGATCAACCGCCGCTTGTGGCGCGGCCTCGATCTTGAGCTTGCGCAGGGTGCCCTCGCGCATATCCATCAGCTCCGCCCGAATTTCGGGGGTGATCTCTTGAGCGAAACCTTGGTTTGCACCAAGGGTCAAAGCGGCGTATAGCAGGGCAAACAGGGGCGTTTTCATTGAGCCTCTCCAAAAGGGTTTATACATATGTCGGACAAAAGTGGCGCAAATGCAATGTGGGGCGGGCGGTTTTCTGCGGGGCCGGATGCGATAATGGAAGCAATCAACGCCTCCATTTCTTACGATCAGAAAATGGCCAGGCAGGATATTGAAGGCTCCCGCGCCCATGCCGCCATGCTGGCTGCCCAGGGTATTATCAAGGATAGCGATGCAACGGCTATTCGGGAAGGGCTGCTCACGGTATTGTCAGAGATCGAGGGCGGCGAGTTTGCTTTTTCCACCGCACTGGAAGACATTCATATGAATGTGGAGGCGCGGCTGACGGAAATTGTCGGGCCAGCGGCGGGGCGGCTGCATACGGCGCGCTCAAGGAATGACCAGGTGGCGACCGATTTCAAGCTCTGGGTGCGCGGGCAGATGGATGCGGCGATTGAGGGGCTTACGGCACTGATGAAAGTGTTTATCGAGCAGGCCGAGGCGGGGGCTGATATGGTGATGCCCGGCTTTACGCATTTGCAGGTCGCGCAGCCGGTCACATGGGGCCACCATATGATGGCCTATGTGGAGATGTTCGCGCGGGACCGCTCGCGGTTTCAGGATGCACGCAGGCGCATGAACGAGTCGCCCCTTGGCGCGGCGGCGCTGGCGGGCACCTCCTTCCCGATTGATCGGGATATGACGGCAAAGGCGCTCGGGTTTGACCGCCCGTCGGCCAATTCGCTCGACGCGGTGTCGGACCGCGATTTCGCGCTGGAGTTTCTCACCGCATGTTCGATTTGTGCAACTCACATTTCACGAATTGCCGAAGAACTTGTGATTTGGTCCTCGGCCCAGTTTCGATTTGTGACAATTTCGGACCGGTTCTCGACCGGCTCCAGCATTATGCCACAAAAGAAAAACCCCGATGCGGCGGAGCTTTTGCGCTCTAAAGTCGGGCGGATCAACGGGGCGCTCATTGCCCTGCTCACCATCATGAAAGGCCTGCCGTTGGCCTATTCAAAGGACATGCAGGAAGACAAGGAACAGGTGTTTGACGCCGCCGATAGCCTGATGCTTTCGCTAGCCGCACTCACCGGCATGGTGGCGGACATGCGCCCCAATGAAGAACCCCTTCGTGCCGCCGCCGCCAGCGGCTTTTCCACCGCCACCGACCTTGCCGACTGGCTGGTGCGGGCGCTGAATATGCCGTTTCGCGAGGCCCACCATGTCACCGGTGCGCTGGTGAAAATGGCTGAGGATCAGGGCTGCGATTTGCACGAGCTGAGCCTTGCGCAGATGCAATCGGTGGAGGGGCAGATCACCGATGCGGTTTACGAGGTGCTGGGGGTGGAAAACTCGGTGGCCAGCCGCGTGAGCTATGGCGGCACCGCGCCTGTGCAGGTGCGGGCGCAAATTGCCCGCTGGAAAGAGGCGCTGTCATGAAAAATTTTAGCAAAATTCTCGCAATTCTGGCGATTGTTAGCCTTCCGTTAACCATTTCAGGGTGTGGTGTGAAGGGCGACCCATTGGTGCCCACCGCCACCCCCTAACAGCCGCCCTTCAGGAGGCGGCGCAACATGAAGGTATGCTATGTCCGTCTCTCGAAGAACCCTATTGCTCACCGCTCTTGCCGCCACCTTGGCCGTGCCGCTGGCCGCCGAAACGCCCCTGCGCGGGCCGATTATTCTTACGGTCAGCGGCAATGTTGCCAACCCCTCACGCGGGCCTGTTGGCGAAAATGACAAGTTTTTCGCCTATAACGAGGTGAGCTTTGACGCTGCCGCACAGTTTGACTATGCCGCCCTGCAAGGCATGGGCATGGTCACGGTCAAGGCCGATTTCCCGATGGGCGGGGCGGTGCACGAGTTTCAAGGCCCGCTCCTGGCCGACGTGCTGGCCGCCGCAGGGGCCACCGGCAGCACGGTTACGGTGAAGGCGCTGGATGGTTATCAGGTGGACCTCGACCTTGCCGAGGCCGTGGCCAATGGTGCGGTGATTGCCCTGAAGCGCGACGGTATGCCCTTTGCGATTGGCGATTACGGCCCCACGCAACTGGTGTTCCCCCGTGCCGAGCGGGCGGATCTGGCCGATATGAACGATGATACTTGGATTTATTCGATCTACTATATCAACGTTGAATAGCTTGATCCTGCCCATCCGATAAGATAGCCGAAAGGTAAGCTGGGCGCGCCCCTTCCCCGCGTGCGGAGGGAGGGGGCGCTTGTGGCAACCTTGGGGGCGAAATGTCGAAGCTTCGGGCTTTTTATCCGGGTATGGGCATCGTCGGGGCGGTCGTTCCGATGGTCTTTGTGCCGGGCCGGGCGCAAGGCAACGCACTTACTGGGCTGTTCGCCGCCCGGGCCGCGTGCATCGCAGGTCGGGACTATTTCCCCCTTGTGGCTTTGCCCGCGGCGGTTATGATCGGCCTTTGTTGCGGCTTGCCGCTTTACCTACTCTTACGAACAAGGGCCCGCGCCTGATGGACTATTTTATTTATAAAAACGGGGTGTTACACGCCGAGGGCGTGGCCGTGCCCGAAATTGCCGCCTCTGTCGGCACGCCGTTCTACCTCTACTCCACCGCCACTTTCGAGCGCCATTTCACCGTGTTTGACGAGGCGCTCAACGGGCTGGACCACAAGATTTTCTTTGCCATGAAGGCCAATGGCAACATGGCCGTGCTGCGCCTGCTCGCGGCCATGGGCGCGGGGATGGATGTGGTTTCGGGCGGCGAATATGCCAAGGCCAGGGCGGCGGGGGTTGCGGGCGATATGATCGTGTTTTCCGGGGTTGGCAAAACCGTGGACGAAATGCGGCAGGTGCTTGCGGGCGGCATTCGCCAGTTCAACGTGGAGAGCGAGCCGGAGCTGCGCCAGCTTAGCCGCGTGGCCACCGAAATGGGCAAAACCGCGCCCGTCACCCTGCGGGTCAACCCCGATGTGGACGCCAGAACCCATGCCAAAATCGCCACCGGAAAATCCGAAAACAAGTTCGGCATTCCGATGAGCAAGGCGCGTGAGGCTTACAAAAAGGCGGCCCGCCTGCCGGGCATCGAGGTGGTGGGCATCGATGTGCATATCGGCTCGCAACTCACCGATCTGGAACCTTTCCGGCAGGCCTTCACCAGGGTTGCGGCGCTCACCGGGGCCTTGCGCGCAGATGGCCACACCATCCGCCGCCTCGACCTCGGCGGCGGGCTTGGCATCCCCTATGCGCGCTCCAACGAGGCCCCGCCCCTGCCGATGGATTACGGGCAGGTGATCCGCGAAACCGTCGGGCATCTGGGCTGCGAGATCGAGATTGAACCGGGGCGGCTGATCGCCGGAAATGCGGGGATTCTGGTCAGCAAGGTGATTTACCTCAAGCATGGCGAGGGGCGCGATTTCCTGATCATCGACGCCGCGATGAACGACCTCATCCGCCCCGCCATGTATGACGCCCATCACGATATTGTGCCGGTGCAGGAACCGCCCGCGGGCACCGCGCTTGCGCCTGTGGACATCGTCGGGCCCGTCTGTGAAAGCGGCGATACCTTTAGCAAACAGCGCCCCCTGCCGCCGCTGAAAAGCGGTGACCTTGTCGCCTTCCGCTCGGCGGGGGCATATGGCGCGGTGATGGCTTCGGAATACAACGCCCGCCCGCTGATTCCCGAGGTTTTGGTGAAAGGCGATCAATTTGCCGTGGTCCGCGCACGCCCCACCTATGAAGACATGATTTCCCGCGATACACTCCCCGCATGGATGGAATCATGAAGGGCTGACATGGCAGCACCCAAAACATTCACCGAGGCCAACCGGCGGCGCAGGCTGCTCGGCTTTTTGCACGGGCGGATCACGCTCACCGGCCTGAGCCTGTGGGTGGAACATACCCTCAGCGCCTTCTGGCCGCTGTTCACGCTGGCGGGGTTTGTTTATGCCGCGCTGGCCTTTGGCCTGCCCGCGGCCCTGCCCACAGGCTGGGCCGTTGCGGCGATGGGGATTGTCGGGCTCGTCGGGCTGGGGCTTCTGGGGCTGGGCATGCGGCGATTCACCCTGCCCAACCGCGCGCAAGCCCTTGAAAGACTTGATGAAAATCTGAAAAACCGCCCGATTGCCAGCCTGCAGGACAGCCCCGCGATCAACGCAAAAGACCCATTCGCCCGCGCCCTCTGGGAGGCCCATATCGCCGAGATGAAGGCGCAGGCTTTGGCGGCCCGCGCCCCCTTGCCTGCGCCAAAACTGGCCCAAAAAGACCCGTTCGGCCTGCGGCTTCTGGCCCTCACCGGCGCGATTGCCGCCCTGTTGTTTGCCCCGAAAATCGGGGTGGAAACCCTGCAAGCCACCCTCGGCGGCGAGGCCGCGGCCAGCGCCCCGAGCGTGGCGATAGAGGCCTGGGCCACCCCGCCCGCCTATACCGGAAAACCGGCAATTTACCTTACCGAACTGGAAAACGGCGCGCGCATCGAACTGCCCATTGGCAGCGAAATCACCCTGCGCACCTACGGTAACGGCGATTTTTCGCTCACCGAACGGGTGAGCGGTGAGGCGGCGGCGCTCACGGCTCCCGAAGAGGGCGCGCCCCCTCGGGATGGCCGCTTTGCGGTGCTGCAGGATGGCACGGTTGAAGTGTTTGACGGTGCCAAAACCCTGGGCAAATGGCAGGTGGCGGTCATCCCCGACGCCCCGCCGACGCTGGAGGCCCCCAACGGTATCGGCAAATCCCGCGATGGTCAGCTTTCCATCGACTATGTGGCGACCGATGATTACGGCATCGTTTCAACCCGCTACATCATCCATCCCGAGCTTTCACGAGTGGTGCGCCGCTACGGGCTGGCCCCGGACCCGGTGGCCGTGCCTACGGATTTCACCGGCGAACTGCCGCTGCCCTTTACCCAGGATCTCACCGAGGTCAAGGAAACCCTGCTGGCGGATTACGCCAAGGAAATGTGGGCGCACCTGCCGGTGAGCATTACGCTGGAAGTGACCGACGGTGCGGGGCAGGTGGCCAGTGTGGAGCTGGCAACGGATGAGCTTCCGGCCCTCAGCTTCTTTGACCCGCTGGCGGCGGCCGTGGCCGAGCAGAGGCGGGACCTGATGTGGTCGCCAGAAAATGACACGCGGGTGTCGCAGGTGCTGCGGGCGGTGAGCTATAAGCCCGAGGACGGGCTTTTTCCCAGCGCATCCAGCTATTTACTGCTCCGCAGTGCCATTCGCCGCATGGGCTACCAGATGGAAGACGGGCTGGATGCAAACGAGCGCACCGATCTTGAGGCGCTGCTCTGGAAGATAGCGCTCAAAATCGAAAACGGGGATCTGACCGGGGCCGAGGCGCGCCTGCATCGGGCACAGGAGCGGCTGTCGCAGGCGCTGCAAAACGGGGCCAGCAAGGATGAAATCGCCGGATTGATGGACGAATTGCGCCAGGCCACCAAGGATTATATGAACGAATTGGCCCAGAATATGGACCCCAACCAGCAGCAACAGGCGCAAGGCCAGCAGCAGACCATCACGGCGGACCAGCTTCAGCAGATGCTCGACAAAATTCAGGAGCTTTCGGAGCAGGGGCGCACCGAGGAGGCCCAGCAGCTTCTGGATGATCTGCAAAACTTTATGAATAATATGCAGATGGTGCAAGGTTCGGGCAACGGCCAGCAGCAGCAAAGCTCCGAACAGCAGCAAATGCAGGATGGATTACAAGAACAGCAGCAGCTTTCAGACGAGGCCTTCCAGCGGCTTCAGGAGCAGTTTGACCAGCAAAATCAGGGCAATGCCGACGGGCAATCCCTGGCGGACCGCCAAGAGCAACTGCGCCAGTTTGTAGAGCGAATGCAGGAGCAGGGCGCAGGCGGGGAAGCCCTGAACGAGGCCGAGCGCAACATGGGAGAGGCCCGCGACCGGCTGAAGGAAGGCGACTTTTCCGGCGCGTTTGATGCTCAGGCGCAAGCCATGGAAAACATGCGCCAAACCCTGCGGGAGATGGAAAACCGGCAGGAAGCGGGGCGCGCGGGGCAAGATGGCGAAACCACCGCCCGGCGCGACCAGTATGACCCGCTCGGGCGGCCGATTGGCAATAAGGGGCGGGCCGATGGCGACACCGCCGTGCCCGACCAAAGCGCCTCGGACCGCGCCCGCGAGTTGCTCGGCGAGATCCGGCGGCGCTCGGGCGAGGCCGCGCGCCCCGCCGAAGAGCTTGACTACCTCAACAGATTGCTTGACCGGTTTTAATGCAGCGTTTTCAAAACCCTGTGGTGCGCGGACATCTCGCAATGCTGCTGTTTTCGGCGCTGGTGGCGGGCTCCTTTGCCTTGGGCGCCCGTGCGGCGAACCTCATTGATCCCGCCGCCCTGAACGCCGTGCGGTTCTTCTTGGCGTCGCTGATCATCGGCACTTTGGTGGCCCTTGGCCCCAAGGTAAAGCGGCGCGACCTTGCCGCGCCGTGGCGCTATCTGGTGCTTGGCGGGCTGTTTGCCATTTATTTTGTCACCATGTTCGAGGGGCTGAAAACCGCCGCGCCGGTGTCGGCCAGCGCCGTGTTTACCCTCACGCCGATGCTGTCGGCTGCCTTCGGCTGGCTC
>JALWPC010000634.1 GCA_026995265.1 Paracoccaceae bacterium | reverse complement strand
AAAAAGCGCTATTCAACGCATTTGACGCCCTTTCGGCAGCCACTGTGCAAATTACACCGCAAAACGGGGCCTACCGCACGTGGTTTGGCCGCTGGGATGCCGTGAGGGCCAAATTTGTGCGCACAACCATTTCGGCCCTGAAAAACCATATTCGCACCAGCAAAATCACCTATGTGTGTGAGCGCCAGGGTGCGGGTTCATGCGACGGCAGCACCTATGCGTTTGTTTACCCGAACGATTCGGGCACCATCTACCTGTGTGCCCCGTATTTTGATCTTCCTTCCCTTTCAGATGCGACCTATCTGGAAGTTTTCAACTCCGGCACCCGCGCGGGAACCATTATCCACGAGATGTCGCACTATGATGATGTTGGCGGCACGGCTGATAATTGCTACAATCGCGATGTGTGCAGCGATTATGCCCGCACCAACCCCAATAGCGCGACCCATAATGCAGACAGTTTCCAGTATTTCGCCGAAGACACCTATTTGAAAGCCCGCTAAAGTCTCGCTTCGCTCGACCCGCGCGGCGCGTCCACCTTCTTAACTTGTGGCGAGGATCACGCCCGCACCGCTTTGCGAGTGTTGCGCTTGTGGCAAATGCCGAGGGGGCGCTGCCCCCGCTTCGCTCCCCCGGAGTATTTCTGAAAAATAGAAGTCTATCCAGCTTCTATTTTTCAAAAATACTCTGGGGTGAATGGCGCTTGCGCCAGAGGGGCAAAGCCCCTTTCAGCGCTTGCAACATCCGCAAAGGGTCGAGCGCGGCGCGGGCGTGGTCTCGCCACATGTGCATTGGTTGACGCGCCGCTACCGGCTGGCGCGACGGTCGCGGCGGCTGCTCATGGGCTGGAAGGCCACCGAAACATGGGTTTCGCAATAGGGTTTGCCGGGTTCCACCGGATGACCGCAGAACCAGAATTCGTCGGTTGCCGGGTCGCCAATCGGCCATTTGCAAGTGCGCTCGGTAAGCTGCATCAGGGTCAGCTTGCGCGCCTTTTCCTCGATCTTTTTCACATTGGCCAGCGCTTCTTCGGACACCTCGCTGGCCGAGCGCTGCGGTGGCAGCGGCTTGCCGGCGGTGATAATCGGGCGGGGGCGCGGGATGGGGCGTTGCACCGCGGGCTGTGCGGGGGAGGCCTCTTTCTTGGCCTCCACTTTGGGCTTCTTGGGCTTGGGCGCGGGCTTGGCCGCCTCCGCCTTCGGGGCCGCTTTGGCCGCCGTCGGCCGGTTGGACAGCCCGAGCCGATGCACCTTGCCGATCACCGCATTGCGGGTCACGCCGCCCAGCTCGGTGGCGATTTGAGAGGCCGACTTGCCGTCCCCCCACATTTTCTTCAATATATCGACGCGCTCGTCCGTCCAAGCCATGCCTGATCTCCGCAAAATCTCCGGTAAGCCTCTATATTATGGCTCCAGCGCCAAAGATACAATAGCTCAGCGCGGCATCGGGGTCGAATGTTCCTTATAAGGCTGCCAATCGGTGATTTCAGGGTAATACATCTTTCGCCAGGCCCGCACCCGCGGGTTCATCATCCGGCGGAAATAGCGCGGATGGCAGGCCAGCGCCGCCATGATCGGGTAACCGTAAGGGAGCTGCGGCGCTTCGGATTCTTCATAGGTTTGCAACAGCGGAAAGCGGCGGCTGGGCTTGTAATGGTGGTCTGAGTGGCGCTGAAGGTTCAGAAGCTGCCAATTGGTGAATTTGTGGTTGGCGTTCCAAGAATGGCGCGGGGCGACGGGCTCGTATTTGCCACCGCCCAAATGTTTGCGCACCAGCCCGTAATGCTCGACATAATCTATGATTTCAAGGTAGCTGATTGCCACAAAAGCCTGCAGCATAAACAGCAAAACCCCGGCAACGCCGCCAATAACCGCTGCCAGCGCCAGAAAGCCCAGCGCAAGCCCGCCATAAATCCAGAACGGATTTCCAAGGTCGCCAACCTTGCGCCCCCGCGCCTTTTGCCGCCCGGCTTCCACCTCCCATGCCGACATCAGCGTGCCGATCATGGCGCGGGGTAAAAACCGGTAAAGGTTCTCGTTATATTTGGCCGTAACCACATCGCGCGGGGTGCCAACATAGCGGTGGTGCACCAGAATGTGCTCGGTGCGGAAATGGCCGTATAACACTGTGGCCAGCAAAATATCCCCGAGCCAGCGTTCGAGCTTGTTGTGCTGGTGCACCAATTCATGCGCATAGGTAATGCCCATTTCTCCGGCAACAATACCGCTGGCAATCGCCAGAAAAATGCTTTCGGTCGGGCTTAAATAGTCAAAACGAAAGATCGCAACCAGCGAGCCAAGCACCACCATTATTTGCAGAGGCACCCATATCCAGGTGATCATCCTGTGCCAGAGCAGCGCGCTGTCATCGGTATCCGGGTCAAGATTTTCGCGACTGAGGCCAATAAGGCTATCCAGCACCGAGCTGATGGCAAAATTGTAAAGCGGGATCAGCGCAATCCACCAGCCGCCCTTGCTCACGGCCAGTAGCCAGAGCGGAACAAACACCAGCGACACCCAAAAGGGCAGCGCATTGGCAAGGCCGGGCTTGGTGGTCATGCATCCTCCTGCGGGTTATTCTGGCCTGAAACCCTGCGGCAATCAATGTTCTAAGTCAAGAATGCGAAATTGAGGTAAACAGGTGCCACCTGTATGTGGCT
>JALWPC010000633.1 GCA_026995265.1 Paracoccaceae bacterium | reverse complement strand
GAGGGCCAGCGCTTTGACCCGATCACCCTGCCCTTTGCCGAGCAGCTAAAAGACGTGCCGGTGATTGGCGATATTTATTACCAGCTCATCTCCGGCCATAATATTATCGTTTACATGGGATTCATCATCGTGGCGCTCACATGGTGGGTCCTGTTTCGCACCCGCTTTGGCCTGCGGATGCGCGCCGTGGGGGAAAACCCCGGCGCGGTGGATACGGCTGGTATCTCGGTGGTCAAGCTGCGCTATTCGGCGCTGATCATCACCGGCATTCTCTGCGGCCTCGCGGGGGCTTACCTGAGCCTTGGCACGTCGGCGGCGGGCTTTGGCAAGGATATGACAGCGGGGCGCGGCTTCATAGCGCTGGCGGCGCTGATTTTCGCCAAGTGGAAGCCGGTTCCGGCCATGTGGGCCACCCTGCTGTTTGGGATGCTGGAGGCCATCGGCAACAGATACCAAACCATGGATCTGGGCTTCATGGTGGTGCCCGGGCAGTTCATGCAGGCGCTGCCCTATATCCTGACCGTGGTTATTCTGGCGGGTTTCGTGGGCAAGGCCATTCCGCCCAAAGCGGGCGGCGAGCCCTATGTGAAGGAGCGATAGCCGCGAAGCCGGACGCAAAGCGCCTTGGACACCTGCCACCCGCGCCGAGGTTGCCATGCGGCGCGGGCAGGTGCCTGCCAAATAGCACGAGGGTAAACGCGCCGCGCGGGTCGAGCGCAGCGAGACAACAGGTGTTTGCCAAAATGTCGCAGTGCAGCATCCTTCACAGACTCGGAAAACAGGCGTAAAGCGGCGGTCTCACACAGGAGAACATCATGGAAATCTCGATTCCGCTTCAGGTCTATCTGCCGATCGCCGAAGTTTCGGTGAATATCTTTGTTTTACTGGGCCTCGGGGCCATGGTCGGTGTGCTTTCCGGCATGTTTGGTGTGGGCGGCGGGTTTATCCTGACACCCCTGCTTTTCTTTGTTGGCATTCCGCCCACAGTGGCCGTGGCGACAGGGGCGAACCAGATCGTCGCCTCGTCGTTTTCCGGTGTGCTGGCGCACCTGAAGCGGCGCACGGTGGACCTGAAAATGGGGATGTTTCTGCTGGTCGGCGGCCTCGCGGGGGCGGCGCTCGGGGTGCGGGTGTTTGCCTGGCTCACCGCTTTGGGGCAGATCGAGCTGATCGTGACCCTGACCTATGTGCTGTTCCTGGGCCTGATCGGCGGCCTGATGTTTGTGGAAAGCGTGAACGCGATGCGCAAATCCAAGCACAAGGCGGCCAAGCGCGGCAAGCACCATAGCTGGATCCAGCACCTGCCGCTCAAAACCCGGTTCCGGGTGTCGCGGCTCTATATCAGCATGATCCCCCCGATCGCGGTAGGATTTCTGGTCGGGTTTCTTTCCGCCATCATGGGGGTTGGCGGCGGGTTTATCATGGTGCCGGCCATGATCTACCTTTTGGGCATGCCCACCAAGGTGGTGGTTGGCACCTCGCTTTTCCAGATCATTTTCGTGGCGGCTTACGCTACCATCATGCACGCCTATGAAAGCCACACTGTCGATGCGGTGCTGGCCTTTATACTGATTGTCAGCGGCGTGGTCGGGGCGCAAATCGGCTCGGTGATCGGGCTGAAGCTGAAGGCCGAGCACCTTCGGGTGCTGCTCTCGCTGATGGTGTTGGCGATCTGCATCAAACTCGGGGTGTCGCTGGTGATGGAGCCCGGCGAACTCTTTACGCTGGTGTCGCGATAACTGTTCCGATTTGTCGCAGTATTCAGGGTGATGTATTCATGTTCTATATTGTAAACGTGAAGTCTCACTCAACAGGTGGTGCCATGCAGATTTATCTCCCTATTGCCGAGGTTTCGGTAAACCTTTTTGTTCTTTTGGGCCTTGGCGGGCTTGTCGGTATGCTTTCGGGCATTTTCGGCGTGGGCGGCGGATTTTTGATGACCCCGGTTCTGATCATGATCGGCATCCCCCCCGCTGTGGCGGTGGCCACCGAGGCCAACCAGATTGTGGCCTCCTCTTTCTCGGGCGTTCTGGCGCATTTGAAACGCAAAACCGTAGATATAAAAATGGGCCTGATCCTGATGCTTGGCGGCCTCGTCGGTGCGACGCTCGGGGTGCAGATATTCAAGTTTCTGAAGAGCATCGGGCAGGTTGAACTGCTGGTGACCCTGTCCTACGTGGTGTTTTTGGGCCTTGTGGGCGGCATGATGTTCATCGAGAGCCTCAACGCCATCCGCCGCGCAGGCAAGACCGGTGCCATGCCGAAGAAAAAAAAGCACAGCTGGATTCACGGCTTGCCCTTCAAGATGCGGTTCCGCGCTTCGGGGCTATATATTTCCGTGATCCCGCCGCTCCTGGTTGGAGTGGCCGTGGGCATTCTGGCCGCGATTATGGGCGTAGGAGGTGGCTTTATCATGGTGCCCGCGATGATCTATATGCTCGGTATGCCCACCAAAGTGGTGGTTGGCACCTCGCTGTTCCAGATCATTTTTGTGACCGCTTACACCACGCTTTCCCACGCGATGGAAAACTTCACCGTGGATGCGGTGCTGGCGGTTATCCTGCTCACTGGCGGCGTGATTGGCGCGCAGATCGGCACGCGCATCGGCGTTGGGCTGAAGGCCGAGCAGTTGCGTATTCTTTTGGCGGGCATGGTGCTTTTGATGTGTGGCAAGCTGGCGCTTGATCTACTACTGATGCCAAGCGAGCTTTATTCCATTGGCGCAGGGGGCCACTAACATGTTTCGACTTCTTTTGGCTGCGGTGCTGTTGGCCGCCTCGCCCCTTATGGCGCAAGAAACCGTGGTGGTGGACCTGAGCCAGAACCGCGTGGAAATCACCGCCACCTATTCCGGCTCGAACATTTTCGTGTTTGGCGCGGTGCAGCGCAAGGCCCCCTTGCCCGAAGGCATTGGCCCGCTGGATGTAGCCATCGTGGTTGAGGGCCCTCTGGAAACCGCCACGGTGCGTAAGAAAGAGAAAAAGCTCGGGATCTGGGTGAATTCCGAGGCGGTTGAGGTGCACGAAGCTCCGAGCTTTTTCACCATTGCCACCACCCGCCCTTTGGCCGACATCCTGAATGAGGGCGACCAGCGGGACTATGCCATCGGGCTGGATTACGCGGTGCGCCCACAGGGGCACGCCGAAAGCGGGATCGAAGATTTCGCCGCTGCCGTGACCCGCATTCGGCAGGAAGAGGGCCTGTATTCCCAACGCGAAGGCATTGTGAACCTGACAGATGACACCCTGTTTGAAACCGATATTGCCCTGCCGGCCAACCTGGTTGCAGGCGATTACACCGCACGCATCTACCTGATTCGCGACAAGAATATTGTCTCGGATACGGCGGTGAGCATCACCGTGCGCAAGGCGGGGCTGGAAGTGTGGCTCTATGATCTGGCCCATGAAAGCCCGTTGGTTTACGGCCTGCTCTCCCTCCTGGTGGCTTTGGTGGCTGGCTACGGGGCCTCGGAAATCTTCCGCCGCTTGAAGCGGGGTTAAACAGCCGTGGCGGCAGGATTTGCCGCCACATGTTGCCCTCCGCGCGCGCTGAATTGCTGCGCAATTCAGCGCTTGCGTTCGGGCGGTGGCAGCGCGCCACGTTCAGCGCTTTTGGTAACACAGCACTCGCGCTGCCCTTCATCCTCAGCTCTGCTTGGCGAGTCGCTATTTCCGTGCGCCCAGGGCATCCACTTTGGCCGCCAATTCATCAAGCTTGGCCAACACATCATCGCGATAATCATCTGTAGCCTTATTGTCTTCGGCTTCGTGCTCACCCTCCATAGAGGTTACGATCAGGCCCACCACAAGGTTCACAACCGCGAAAGTGGTGACCAAAATAAACGGCACAAAAAAGGCCCACGCATGGGGGTGAACCTCCATGACCGGTCGCACAATGCCCATGGACCAGCTTTCCAGCGTCATGATCTGAAACAGCGAGTAGAGGCTCTCGCCAAGCGTGCCGAACCATTCAGGGAAGGTATCCGCAAAAAGCTTGGTGGCCATAACGCCGGCGATATAGAAAATCAGCGCCATCAGGGCGAACACCGATACCATACCGGGCAGCGCGGTGATAAAGCCCTCGACCACGCGGCGCAGGCTCGGCGCGATAGAAACCACCCGCAGCACCCGCATAATCCGCATGGCACGAAGCACTGAAAGCCCGCCCGCGCCCGGAATCAGGGAAATCCCAACAATGACAAAATCAAAATTGTTCCAGCCGCTCAGGAAGAACCGGTGCCGGTGCACGATGAGCTTGAGCAGAATTTCTATGGTGAAAATCCCGAGGCAGACATTGTCGACCAGGTCCAGCATCGGCCCAGTGCGGGACATAAGCTCTTTGGACGTCTGCAAGCCCAGCACGGCTGCATTTACCAAAATCACGGCCAGGATAAAATTGCCAAAGGCGCGGGAAGAAATGAGAGAGTTGATTTGCTTTATCATACGGTGCCCCCGGAGTTTTCTTGCAATCTAGGGGAAGTTGGGACCAAAGCCAATATTTTTGCGCACCTTACGGTTTCTGCGCAATCTGCCACGGCATCGGCTGCTTTATCCGCCTGACAAGGTGGTGTGCGGGTGAAAGGTCTTTGGGAATTTCCGGGGCCTCACCACGCACAATTTTCACCAGTGCCGCCGCAATCGCGTGGGCATTGCCCAGCCCTGTTTTAAAGCCGCCTGTCGCAACGAATGTGTGCGCGTCAAGCTGGCCAAGCATGGCCTCGGGCTTGGGTGCCCGCGGGCGAAGGCCGGCATGGCGCTCCAGAATGCTGGCCTGCGCAAGAGTGGGCACTATGGCAAAAGCCTTGGCCAAAACGGTATCGAGTTGGGCATCTGTGCAACAGGCATCGTCAAACCTGTTTTCGCTGGTGGCCCCCACGGCAACGGTGCCGTCCGCATGCGGGATAATATAAACACCATTGCCATAAATGACGGGGCTATCCGCCGGAAGCCCGCCATCCAGCAACGCGGCCTGCCCCTTTACGCCCCGCACCCTGCCCGCGCCCAGAAACGGCTCCAACAGCGCCGCACTGCCGACCCCCGCCGCAATCACGCTCACGCCACTGAGCGACTCCACGGGGTGGTTTTCCTCGATCTCGCCGCCAAGTTTGACCACCGCCGCTGCCAGTGCAGTGCAGGCCAAACGGGGGCTGATGCGAGCACTGAGGGTTTCGTGCACCACCCCATACGGCGCGGCTTCAGGGGCGATATGCGGGGCCTCGGGCAACACTTTCCAGCCAAATTCGGAAGGCCAGAGCCGCGCAGCGCCCGCCACGCGCCCTCGCGCTTTTTCGGCTTCATAGGCATCATCCAGCGGGATGTAGCGCCCGACGCGGCCATAGCCGCTGGGTAGGCCGGACAGCCGCTCAACCTCCGCCCAATGCGCCGCCCCCGCTATCAGCGCGCCAAGCTGGAATTGCTTGCGCGGGTTCCAGTCCTCCGGCACATGCGGGCTGAGCGCGCCAACGAGGCCGCCGCTGGCCCCCTGCCCAACGCGCCCCTTTTCCAGCACCCGCACCGCATGGCCGTGTTTCAGCAGCGCCAGCGCGCAAGACAGCCCGTAAACGCCTGCCCCGATCACAGTAATATTCGCCATTGCGCTTTTCCCTTTATCGCGGCATCTAAGCCGGATGGACCCTAAATCCGCAACGTTGATATGGCAAGCCGATGGCAGCCCGCGAAGCACACGGTTTGACGACCCTTACTTCTCGGCCTCCGGAGGTCTGGCTGAAGCGCGGCACGTATTTCTGGCAGGAAACGACCTGCCGCGCCGTTTTAGCACGGGCTTTCATATCGCCGAGCTCGGGTTTGGCACCGGTCTGAACCTGCTGGCAGCATGGCAGGCATGGCGGCAAAGCGGCACCGGCGGTCCCCTGCGCTTTACCAGCTTCGAGGCCTATCCGCTTTCGCGCTCAGAAATGGAAAAAGCGCTGGCCCTGTGGCCGGAACTATCCTCGCTGGCCGCACCGCTGCTGGCCGCCTGGCCTACATGCCAGCTCACGCTCCCGAGCCTGCAATTCGAACTGATTACCGGCGATGCCCGCCTCTCGTTGCCCGAATGGCAAGGCAAGGCCGACGCATGGTTTCTGGACGGCTTCAGCCCGCAGAAAAACCCCGAAATGTGGTCGAGCGCCCTTATGCACTCTGTAGCGGCCCACACCGCGCAGGCGGGAACATTCGCAACCTATACAGCCGCTGGCCATGTCCGTCGCGCATTGGAAAGCGCAGGGTTTTCGGTGACGCGCGGCAGCGGATTTGGCCGGAAGCGCCATATGAGTTCAGGCGTGCTTACATCTTAAAATCTGCCTATCCCGATGTTTAAAAAACCTTTATCGGGATCAAGCATAACTACTAACCTAGGTTAGTAGTTATGTTTCTATCTATAGGTGCTTTCTGATCTGCACTTACACCCGAATAGAAAAATGCACTGCTGCCCTTAAAAGCATCAATATTTCGCTTTCCCTCACTACCAAACTGTGGTCGTCTATACTGGAAATTCAGGGAGCGTTCGATGAAAACTGGTGGTCAAATTCTTGTAGATTGTCTTACAAATCAAGGCGTAACAACCATTTTCGGAGTGCCGGGAGAAAGCTACCTCGCCGTGCTCGATGCGCTGGTCAACCACCCCGGGATTCGCCTGATCGGCAACCGCAATGAGGGCGGCGCGGCGTTTATGGCCTGCGCCCATGGGCAACTCACCGGCCAGCCCGGCATTTGCATGGTCACGCGCGGGCCGGGGGCGACCAATGCCAGCATCGGGGTCCACACGGCCATGCAGGGCTCGGTGCCGATGATCCTGTTTATCGGTCAGGTGGCGCGGGATATGCGGGGGCGCGAGGCCTTTCAGGAGGTCGATTACCGCGCCTTCTTTGGCCCGATTGCCAAATGGGTGACCGAGATTGACAGCGCCGCGCGCATCCCCGAGATCATGGCGCGGGCCTTCACCGTGGCGCAGTCTGGCCGTCCCGGGCCGGTGGTGATTGCTCTGCCCGAGGATATGCTCAGGAGCCGGACGGAGGCCAAGGCCCCGCCGCGCGTGAAGCTGGCAGAAGCCGCGCCTACGCCCGAGGCCATTTACGACCTGCAAAAGGCCTTTGCACGCGCCGAAAGGCCCCTTGTGCTGATCGGCGGCGGCGGGTGGCGCGCCGAGGGCCGCGCTGATCTGCAAACCTTTGTGGAGCGCAACCACCTGCCCGTGGCCAGCGCCTTTAGGTTTCAGGACCTGTTGAGCAACCATTCGCCAAGCTATATCGGCGACGCGGGGCTGGGCAAAACGCCTGCTTTGAAAGCGGCGCTGGAGGAGGCCGACCTGATCCTTGCCCTCAACATCCGTTTTGGCGAAAATACCACGGATGGATACACGGCCTTCCCCGTGCCGCGCATGGGGAAAACCCTGCTGCACAGCCATGCCTCTGATGCTGAGCTGGGCAAGATCTACCAGCCCGATGTGCCGATCCACGCGGGCCCCAATGCCCTGTGCAAGGTGCTGGCGCAGTTGGATTTGCGCGGCGGCTGGCAGGGCTGGGCTTTTGGTCAACGCGCCGCCTACGAGGCCAGCATGGTGCTGCCCGCGCGGGAAACGGCGCTGGATATGGGCGAGGTGCTGGCGCATTTGCAGGAGGTGCTGCCCGAGAATGCCATCCTCACCAATGGCGCGGGGAATTTCGCCATCTGGCACAATAAATTCTTCCGCTATGGCCCCGAGGCGCGGCTCTTGGCCCCGCAATCCGGCGCCATGGGCTACGGCCTACCCGCCGCCATTGCCGCCAAGGCCGAACACCCCGAGCGGCTGGTGCTGTGCATCGCCGGTGACGGGGATTTCCAGATGAATATGCAGGCGCTTGGCACCGCCATGCAGGCGGGCGCGCAGCCGATTGTGCTTGTGGTCAATAACGGGGTTTACGGCACCATTCGCATGCATCAGGAGCGGGATTACCCGGGCCGGCAGAGCTTTACGGCGATTGAAAACCCTGATTTATGCGCCATTGCCAAGGCCTACGGCTTCCACGCTGAAACCGTGCGTGAGACCGCCGCTTTCCCCGAGGCCTTTGCCCGCGCGGCGGCCTCTACCACGGGGGCGCTGATCGAGCTGGTCGTGGACCCGGAGTTCATCACCCCCAAAGCCACGCTTTCGCAGATAAGAGGTTAACATGCCCGAATTCAATCGCATACTCATCACCGGGGCCGCTGGTTCGCTTGGCTCACATTTGCGCAACAATCTCAAACACCTATGCACCCATATGCGGCTGGTGGACCGTGTGGATATGGGCGAAGCGGCGGCGGGCGAAGAGCTGATTATGATGGACCTTTCCAACCGCGAGGCGGCGCTTGAGGTCACCAAGGATTGCGACATCATCCTGCATTTCGCCGGTGTGCCCCGCGAGCAGAGCTTTGACGAGATCATGACGGACACCATCCCCGCCGCCTATCATATGTATGAAGGCGCGCGGCTTTATGGCGCAAAACGGGTGGTCTATGCCAGCTCGATCCATGCCGTCGGCATGGCGGAGGTGGAAACCGTGCCAGACACCGAGGGCCGCCACAGGCCAGATACGTTTTACGGCATGACCAAGTGCTTTATCGAGGATTTGGGCAGTCTTTATTGGGATAAATGGGGGGTTGAGAGTGTGAACCTGCGCATCTGTTCCTGCTTTCCTGAGCCCACTGATCGCCGGATGCTGTGGAGCTGGCTGAGCTTTGACGATTGCGTGCGGCTGACCGAAGCGGCCATGCTGGCCCCCCGCGCGGGGTTTTCGGTGATCTATGGCACCTCGGATAACGCCCGCGCCTGCGTGAGTAACGCGCGGGCGGGGCATATCGGCTATAAGCCGCTGGACAGCGCTGATAGCTACGCCGAGAAAATCCTTGCGACCACCGAGCGGGAAGACCCGAACGCACGGGTCGCCAAGGTGGTGGGCGGTTGGTTCAGCAACTACCCGCACCCCGATGATGCAGAGTGACGTTGTCATCTGCGGCGGCGCGGTGATCGGCAGCGCCATCGCCTGGAACCTCGGGCAACTCGCGCCCGAGCTGAGCGTTACAGTGGTTGAGCGCGACCCGAGCTTTCAACACAGCTCCACCGCCCTGTCGGCCAGCAGTATCCGGCAGCAATTCTCCAGCCCCTTGAACGTCGCCATCAGCCAATACGGTGTCGCCTTTATCCGCGCCGCCCGAGGCAAGCGCCCCCCTCCCCCGCTTGCGGGTCGAGAACGGAAAAGGAAACGCTCCGGGGGAGCGTTTCCCCGTTCGAGGGGTCAGGGTGGGGGCCTCCCAGCGTGGAACCTGGACCTGAACTTCAGGGAACAGGGCTATCTCACCCTCGCCAACACCCCGGAAGGCGCCACCACCTTACGCGAAAACCACGCCGTGCAGCGCGCAAAAGGGGCCGACATCGCCCTGCTGTCCCCCGACGCCGTCAAAGCCCGATTTGAGCACCTCAACGTGGGCGACCTCACCCTCGCCAGCCTCGGCCTCTCCGGCGAAGGCTGGTTTGACGCGGTCGGGCTGATGCAGGGCTATCAGGCAGAGAGCAAAGCTAAGCGGATCAGGGATGAGGTCACCGGTTTGCAGGTGCAAAGGGGCAAAGTGCGGGCGGTTAAGCTGGCCTCCGGCGCAGACATACCCTGCGGGGCGTTTATCAATGCCGCTGGCCCAAGGGCGGCGGTTATAGCCGAAATGGCGGGCATTTCCCTGCCCGTGGAACCCCGCAAACGCACCAATTTCACCTTTGATTGCGCAACGCCGCCCAAGGGCAGGCTGCCCCTGATGATTGACCCAAGCGGGGTGTGGCTGCGCCCCGAAGGGCGGCACTTCCTCTGCGGATGCAGCCCCGTGGACGACCCCGCTGTTGCTCCTGATGATTTCGAGCCGCGTTACCGCGAGTTTGAGGAGATCATCTGGCCGGCTCTGGCCGCCCGTTCGCCCGCTTTTGAGGCGATCAAGATGCAGGCGATGTGGGCGGGGCATTATGCCTATAACGTGCTGGACCAGAACGCGGTGACGGGGGCGCATCCCGAGGTCAGCAACTTCTATTTCGCCAACGGGTTTTCCGGCCACGGGGTGCAGCAGGCCCCCGCCATAGGCCGGGGCGTGGCGGAATTGGTGGCGCTGGGGGGCTACAAAACCCTTGATCTTTCGCCGCTGGGGTATGAACGTATCTTGCGAAATGAGCCCTTGCGGGAAAGGTGTGTGATATGAGCTGGCAAGCGCCCTCGGAGGCGGAAATTTTAGCGGTGGTCGACGGCACATGGCCCGCCGCGCGCACCTTTGAAAGCGGGCCGTTTACCCTGCGGATGGGCCATGGCGGCGGGCAGCGGGTGTCGGCGGCCTCGGCCAACGGGCCGGCAAGCGCGGCGGAAATCGGCGCGGCGGAACGGTCCATGCGGGCGCTGGATCAGGCGCGGCTGTTTATGATCACCGGCAAGGACGGGGCGCTGGATGAAGAGCTTGCAGCGCGCGGTTACAAGGTGAAAGACCCGGTCACCATGTTTGCCTGCCCCGTGGAAACGCTGGCGGCGCGGGCGCGCGGGGGCGGCGCGGTTTCCTGGGTGGATGCCCCCTTGCAGGTGATGAAGGAGATTTGGGC
>JALWPC010000632.1:5195-10586 GCA_026995265.1 Paracoccaceae bacterium | reverse complement strand
TATGAAGGCGAGGCGGAAATTGACGGGGTGCCGGGGAGCGCTGCGCCGGTGTTGCTGGGGTTTGCCGACATCGAGGGCGCGAATTGCGGGGCGCTTTTGCCGACGGGGCATGTGCGGGATGTGGTGGCGGGCGTCGAGGTAACGCTGATTGATAACGGCATGCCGACGGTGATTTTACGCGCCGCCGATATGGGAATTGCGGGCACGGAAACCCGCGCGGAACTGGAGGCCAATGAGGGCTTGCGGGCGCGGCTTGAGGAGGTGCGGCTGGCCGCGGGGCCGATGATGAACCTTGGGGACGTGACTGGCAAAACCGTGCCGAAAATGAGCATGGTGAGCGCGCCGACCAAGGGCGGGGCGATTAACACCCGCACCTTTATTCCGCATCGCTGCCATGCTTCGATTGGCGTGCTGGGGGCGGTGAGCGTGGCCACTGCCTGTATGCTGGAAGGCTCTGTGGCGGCGGAATTGGCGGTGGTGCCTGAAGGCGCGCAAAAGGCGCTGGGGGTGGAGCACCCCATCGGGCAGAATGTGATTGTGTTAGACGAAAACGGGCGGGCGCAGGTGCTGCGCACGGCGCGCAAACTGTTTGACGGGGTGCTTTATGGATGAGCTGAAACAGTTCTGCAAATCCCCGCGCAAGCCGCGCTTTACCCCGCCCGAAGGCGCGGTGGATGCCCATTGCCATGTGTTCGGCCCCGCCGCCATCTTCCCCTTTGCGCCGAGCCGGAAATACACACCTGTGGATGCCCCGAAGGAAACGCTGTTTGCCCTGCGGGACCACCTCGGCTTTGTCCGCAATGTGATCGTGCAGGCCACCTGCCACGGCACCGATAACTCGGCTTTGGTCGATGCGTTGCAGGCCTCGGAGGGCCGCGCGCGCGGGGTGGCGGTGGTGGATGTGGATGTGTCTGACAGCGGGCTGGAAGCCCTGCATCGCGCAGGTGTGCGCGGGGTGCGGTTTAACTTTCTTAAGCGCTTGGTGGATGACACACCGCCCGAGATTTATGCCGCCATTGCGGCGCGCATCCGGCGGCTGGGCTGGCATGTGAATGTTTATTTCGAGGGGGATGATCTGGAACGGCTCGTGCCCTTTCTGACCACGCTCCCCGGGGTGGTGGTGATCGACCATATGGGCCGCCCGGATGTGGCCGCGGGGGTTGAGGGCGCGAATTTCCGGCGCTTTCTGGCCTTGCTGGAGGCGCATGATAACCTCTGGGTCAAGGTCTCTTGCCCCGAGCGGCTGGGGCAGAAAGGGCGGGATTATTCAGACGTGATCCCCTTTGCCCGCACGCTGGTGGAGCGCTTCCCTGACCGCGTGCTTTGGGGCACCGACTGGCCCCATCCGAACATGCACAGCCACATGCCCGATGACGGCGACCTTGTGGATGTGATCCCCGAAATTGCGCCAACTTTGGCGCAGCAACAGGCGCTGCTGGTGGATAACCCGATGCGGCTTTATTGGGAGGACCAGGCGATGAACCCGCATATAAATATTCCCGGCACCACCATTTTTGACGGTCGCATGGCCATGAAAGGCTACGGGCTGAACAAGATGTGCTACAGTTTTAACAAGGCCGGGGCACGGGCGGAATATCTGGCCGACCCGGAGGCCTATTTCGAGCGCTTCGGGCTGACCGAGGCGCAAAAACAGGCCTGTCGTGAAAAGGACGTGCTGGCGATGATCCGTGAGGGCGGGAATATCTATTACCTCGCGAAATTTGCAGGCATTTACAAGCTGAACATGCAGGACATCGGCGCGCAGCAAACCGGCAGCACGGTAGACGAGTTCAAGGAAAAGCTCAGAAAGGCAGGCGATTAATGGCGCGGATATTGGGCGGAATCACCACGAGCCACATTCCGGCGGTGGGCAAGGCGATTGAGGCGGGCATGGAGGATGACCCTTACTGGGCCCCGTTTTTTAGGGCCTATCCGCCGATCAGGGCCTGGCTGGCCGAGAAGAAGCCGGATGTGGTGATCAATATTTACAATGACCACGGGCTGGGGTTTTTCCTTGACCAGATGCCGACCTTCGCCATTGGCGCGGCGGCCGAGTATTGCAACGAGGACGAGGGCTGGGGCCTGCCGGAGCTACCGCCTTTCAAGGGCGACGCGCCGTTTTCCTGGCACTTGATTGAAAGCATGGTCGCGCAGGAATTTGACATTACCTCTTGCCAAGAGCTGGCGGTTGACCATGGCTTTACCGTGCCGATGCAGCTTTTTTGGCCCGAGGGCAACCATCCGCCCGCCATTCCGATCAGTGCCAACACGGTGCAGCATCCGATTCCGACCCTGAAGCGGGCGCTGGATTTTGGCAAGGCGTTGGGGAAGGCGGTGCGCAGCTATCCCGAAGATATACGCGTGGTGATTTTGGGCACCGGGGGCTTGAGCCACCAGCTCGACGGTGAGCGGGCGGGGTTTATCAACCGCGCGTTTGACGAAATGTGCATGGAGAAAATCGTGAGCGACCCCGAGGCGCTCACCGCGATTTCGCGCATGGAACTGGTGGAGAAGGCGGGCTCGCAAGGCACCGAATTTCTGATGTGGATGATGATGCGCGGCGCGCTGGGGGAGGTGCGCAAGCTGAGCAGCAACTACCACATTCCGATTTCCAATACCGGTGCGGGGACGATGCTTCTGGAGTGCGTATAATGCGGGTGCAGGTGGGGATCATCGGCGGCGGGCCTTCGGGGCTGTTGCTGTCGCAATTGCTGCACCTGAAAGGGATTTCCAGCGTGGTGCTGGAAAAGCACAGCCGCGATTATGTGCTGGGCCGCATCCGCGCCGGGGTGCTGGAGCACGGTTTTTGCAAGCTCATGCGCGAAGCGGGCGTGGGCGCGCGAATGGATGCGGAAGGCGAAGTGCATGAGGGGATATTTATCGCTGATGGCGAGGAGATGCACCGCGTGGATTTGCAAGGGCTGAGCGGTGAAAGCGTGATGGTGTATGGCCAAACCGAGCTGACGCGGGACCTCTATAACGCCATGGGCGAGCGGGTGATCCACGGGGTGGAGAACGTGCAGCCGCAGGGGCTTTTGGGCGACCCGTTTATCACCTACACCCTGAACGGCGCGGCGGCGCGGATTGACTGTGATTTTATCATCGGGGCGGATGGGTTCCACGGGGTTTCACGCCAAGCGATCCTGAACATCACCGAGCATGGGCGGACCTACCCTTTTGGCTGGCTCGGGGTGCTGAGCGAAACGCCCCCGGTTTCGCCGGAGCTGATTTACAGCAAATCGACCCGTGGTTTTGCGCTTTGCTCCCTGCGCTCGCAAGTGCTGAGCCGCTATTACATTCAGGTGCCGTTGAGCGACAGCGCGGAGGATTGGCCGGACGAAAAATTCTGGGCAGAGTTAAAGCGGCGGTTGCCGGTGGCGGTGGCGGACAGGCTGGTGACAGGCCCGAGCATAGAGAAATCCATCGCGCCCCTGCGCAGCTTCGTGGCCGAGCCGATGCAGCACGGCAGGCTGTTTCTGGCTGGTGATGCGGCGCATATTGTGCCGCCCACAGGGGCCAAGGGGCTGAACGCGGCAGCGTCTGATATTTATTATCTTTATCATGCACTTGCGGCGTATTACGCAGGTGATGAAGCGGGGCTTGCGGGCTATTCGGATAGGGCGCTGGCGCGGGTCTGGAAGGCCCAGCGGTTTAGCTGGTGGATGACCTCGCTGCTGCACCGCTTCCCTGAACAGTCCAGCTTTGAACAGCAATTGCAAGACACGGATCTTGACTATTTGTTCTCGTCTGAATGCGCCATGAAATCGTTGGCGGAAAACTATGTGGGCCTGCCCTATTAGCGAGGTTAGCGTTTTCGGAAAGTGAGGTAGTGGGGGGTGCGGCCCTCGCGGATGGCCTTGGCCTCATAGCGGGTGCGGTGCCAGTCCTGCCACGGCTTCCGCCAGTCCTCCGGCCCCTCGGCGAGCCACTCGAAATCGTCGCGCGATTGCATGTGCTCAAGCGTGTGGCGCACATAGTCTTCGATGTCGGTGGCCACCCGAAACTCGGCCCCCGATTTCAGCGCCCGCGCCAACGGGTCAATGTTTTCGGCATTCACAAACCGGCGCTTGTGGTGGCGCTTTTTGGGCCACGGGTCGGGGTAGAGCAGGAAGGCTTTGTCGAGCGAACCGGTGGGGAGAACATCCAGCATATCGCGGGCATCGCCGTGCAAAACCCTAGCGTTTTCAATGCCTTGCTCGGCGATACGCGGCACCAGCATCGCCACGCCGTTCACGTAGGGCTCGCAGCCGATAATCCCCACATCGGGGTAGGTTCGCGCCATGTGCAACAGGTGCTCGCCGCCGCCAAAACCGATTTCCAGCCACACCGGGCGGGCATGACCGAAAAGCGCTGTGAGATCAATAGGATGGCGCTCGGGGTTCTCTTCCCAGCTCACCCCCGGCGGGGTCAGGCGCTTGAGGGTGGTTTCAAGATGCGCCACCTGCCCTGAACGCAGAGACTTCCCCTTTGTGCGACCGTAAAAGTTGCGCCAAGGCGCGCCATGAGGGGCGGGGGGGATGGTCATTTTTTGCGCTCCGGTTGCGGGTTTGGGATGCTTTAGCCCAAAGCGCGGCGGATGGCAAACCGCGCCCAAACGGGCGTATGATTTCTGTCGTCTTTTTGGCGTGCAAGCGTCGGACATCCGGCGTGCAGCAGGCGCAAGGGTTCGAGCGCGGCGCGGGCGCGACCTCGCCACAAGAGCCACCCTTTACGCGCCGCCTGTTCGGGCCTTTGCGCCTGACGATATATCCGGCGCGCTGATACATGCCCCTGTAGACATGTCATATATGACATGTCTACAGGGGCATGTATTGATAGGCCGGTTGGAATGCTGCCGGTTGGAATGCTCTATAGCTCACGGGGCGATGCCTGGGCGGACAGAACACCGGATGCCGCTGCTTTTCCGGTGCTAAAGCACCGGACCCGCGCCTCGCCTTCGGCTCGGCGGGGCGGCGCGTCAACTTATGTTCTGCTTGGCGAGATCGCGCCCGCGCCGCGCTGCGAGTGTGGCGCTTGTGGCGAGTGGGACTTGGGGCGGATATGCGGAACCTTCCTGACGCTGAACAGGAAATGCGACATTGGGGATATATGCACATCAGGATCGCATTCAAAATTGGGTCGTCAGGCTGTGTTTCCGCTGGGTTCACGCGCTCATCCAGAGGCAGCAGGCTGGGTTATTGCGGCAAGCGCAGAGGCCCGAGCGCGGCGCGAATGCGGTCTTGCGTGGCGCACTGCCCTTCGCGCGCCGCCACCGAGCGCAGCGAGGCGCGGGCCAGCGGCAGGCATTTTCAGCTTGTCTGAAAATGGGCTTTGGCCGAGGGGGGCTTTAGCTCCCCGAGGGCAAAGCCAGCGCGGAGATCGACCTGCCCTGCGGCGTTGGTGATGAGGCGG
>JALWPC010000632.1:0-5095 GCA_026995265.1 Paracoccaceae bacterium | reverse complement strand
GCCGGACTGGAACAGGTTGGCGCCGACAAAGATCAGCATCCATGTCCAGCCGAATTTGGTTACATCAAATTGGCCGTTCATATGCCCGAGCGCGAGGCTCACAAGAATAAAGGCACCGGCGATGGTCATGGTTAGGCGTTGTGCTGACATTTTACTTTCCCTCGTTGTAATTTATACTTGCAACATAGAGAATATGTGAACGCAGTCAATGGGCCTATTCGGCACAGATGTTTTGCAGCGTTTCAAAATTCTCAAAGGTGAAGGTGTGGCTGTCGGCGATGACGGGGCCGAGGGGCAGGCCGATGCTGTCGGCTTTGGCGAGCTGCTGCAATTCAAAGGCGCTGAGGCCGTGGGCTTGCAGATAGTCGCGGGCCAGCAGGTAATCAGCGCCATCGGGGGCTATGGGCACGAGGGCGGCCCCGTCGGGGAAGCGGCCGGAAACGAGGCTTTTGAGCGCGCCGAGCGGGCCCAGCGTGGCCACATAGGCCGCGAGCGGTTTGCGGTTTTGCCCCATGGCCCAGTGGGCCATAATGAGCGCGGCGAGGCTGTCCGGGTCGGCCGCCTTCACCGCCGCTTCCGAGAGCGCCACGCCGTTTGGCAGGGCAATGGCGGGGGTGTCTTGCTTGGCAAAAACCAGCAGAGTGAGCGGATAATCCGGTTGCAGCCGCGCGGCAAAATCGGCCAAAGCCCGCGCCCCGAGCCAGCCTTTGCACTCTTCGCCGTAAGCCGCACGCAGCCCATTGGCCATATCCTCGGACAAAGCCGCCAAGCGGTCCGGCGGGGTCAGAAGGGTGGTGGCTTTGTAGATAACCGGCGGGGCGGCCCAGAGCAGGGCGGCCAGCAGGGCCAGCACCAGCCCGCCCTTCGCCCAGCGCCGCCATTTCGGCGCGGAGTCCGGCTCGATGAGCATCGAGGTGATGGCGCTGATGGCGCGGATCATCTCCGGGTCTTCGATCTCCAGCACCTCGTGCTGCTCGGGGTCGGCGGAATAGATCACCGCCTCGCCGCGCGTGCCCACCCGTTTGGTGGCCAAGAGTGACCAATGGGTCAGCGGCACGTCTTTCAGCGAGGTGATTTGCAGGGTGGCGTCGCCGAACGACACGACCACCTCGCGCGCCTCCTGCCGCCCCGCCTCGAACCACCAACCGATGGCTTCCAGCCGGATATACTTGTCAATCGCGGTCATCAGACCCCTTTATTCCGGCAGGGTATAGCCCTGATCCTTCAGCCGCTGGCGCAGCTCCAGTTTGGAGACTTTGCCGGTGGCGGTGTGGGGCAGGTCTTCCACCATGAAAATATCATCGGGAAGTTGCCATTTCGCGAAGCGCTTTTCAAGCAGAGACATGATGTCCGCCGGGTCAGGGGATTTGCCGTCAACCGGCACAATCGCCAGCACGGGGCGCTCGTCCCATTTCGGGTGCGGCACCGCCACGGCGGCGGCTTCCAAGACCTCGGGGTGGGCCACGGCGGTGTTTTCCATCTCGATGGAGGAAATCCACTCGCCGCCGGATTTGATCACATCCTTGGAGCGGTCGGTGATGCGCACATAGCCGTTTTCGTCCATGGTGGCCACGTCGCCGGTGTCAAACCAGCCCTCAGAATCCACCGCGTCCTCTTCGGCCTTGAGGTAGCGCTGCACTACGGCAGCGCCTTTGGCCATCAACCGGCCCTGAGTGGTGCCGTCCCATGGCAGGCTTTCGCCCAAATCGTTGACGATTTTCAGGTCTACCGAATAGGGCGGGTGGCCGACGGTTTCCTGCACATCGAGGCGCTCTTCGGGGGGAATGGCGTTGACCTCGGGCTTGAACGAGCAAATGGTGCCCAGCGGCGACATTTCGGTCATCCCCCATGCGTGCAGCACCTGCACGCCGTAATTGTTCTGGAAGGCCTCGATGACGGCGCGCGGGCAGCTTGCGCCGCCGATCAGCACCCGCTTCAGGGTGGAAAGGCCCAGCTTGTTGGCTTCCAGATGCTGGAGCATCCCGAGCCAGATGGTGGGCACGGCGGCGGTATAGGTGACGCCCATTTCCAGCATTTCATACAGGCCGGGGGCGCTCATATCGCGGCCCGGCATCACCATGGAGGCCCCGGCCAGCGGGGCGCAATAGGCGATAGACCAGCCGTTGGCGTGAAACAGCGGCACGACGGGCATGATACGGTCATTCGAGGACAGGTTGACCATATCCGGCGCGGCGGCGGTCAGCGCGTGCAGCACGTTGGACCGGTGGGTATACACCACCCCCTTGGGATTGCCGGTGGTGCCGGAGGTGTAGCAGATGCCGCAGGGCTCGTTTTCGTCGCCGTCCTCCCACGGCTGGTCATCGGGCTGGCCGTTGATCAGCTCGTCATAGCTGATGACCTCAAGCCCGGTCTCCGGCATGGTATCGCGGTTGGTCAGCACAATGATTTTTTCGACGTTCGGCAGCCGTGGCATAAGCGCCTCGAAAATCGGCAGCAGGTCCGGGTCCACCATGATGAAGCGGTCTTCGGCGTGGTTGACGATGTAAACCAGTTGGTCGGCAAACAAGCGCGGGTTGAGGGTGTGGTTCACCGCCCCCGCCCCGGGGATGCCATACCACACGCAAAGGTGGCGCACGGTGTTCCAGGCCATCACGCCGATCACGTCACCCTTTTTGATCCCCAGCGCCTTCAGCCCCGCCGCCACCTGCTTGGCCTCGCGCTGCACCCCTGCCCATGTGCTTTCCACAATCGGGCCTTCCACCGAGCGGCCAAGCACGGGGCGGTTGGGGTGGTAACGGGCGGCGTGGTCGAGTATCCCGCCCACTCTTAACGGAAAATTTTGCATCATGGCTTAGGCTCCCAATTGGTTTTTTCTTGATCATTGCCCATTCTGGCGCGATTGAAAAGGGGCGGCTATTGTGAAAGAATCATATTTGTGACGAATTGAGGCATGAAGCAGATGTTGGAGCCAGAAATTTCTCTTGCGGAGGCGGTCACAAAAATGATCGGTGCGCGGGCGCGGTTGAACTATTTCACCTATCTTGATGAAGACCTCGGCTTCATCTATTTCGCGGTGCCGATGGTGGCCAATGCCCGCACCGCCGGCAGTTTGGTGAAAGGGGTGGCGCAGGTGGATGGTTATACCTTCGACATTCCCAACATGAAGACGATTTTTAATCGAAAAGAGGGGCTGATCCCCAACCCCGCGCAGGTCGGATTCGAGACCTTTGAGCAGATGCTGGACGATGAAAGCGTGGTCAAGCTGGCCTTTGTGCGCGACCCGGTGGAGCGGTTTTCAGCGGTGTATCGCAACCATTTTTCGATCAACACCAAGCACGGCGCGCAGCGGGTCAAGCTGTTTGAACATCTGGGCATGCCGCTGGACGAAAACCTGTCTATTCTGGACCTGGCCGAAGTTCTGACAGAAGAAGACGGGATTTACGAGGTCTCGCCCCAGCTTATGCTGCAAAGACACATGATTGCCTATGATCTGGTGGAGTATGATTTTATCGGGCGGCACGAGCGCTGGGAGGAGGATTTCCCCAAAATCGCCATGGAGATTTTCGGTTGCGAGACGCCGCTTTTTGACCCCACAGAAACGCTCAATAAGGACCCCGAGGGGACCAAGCTGGCGGCGAATGTCAACGAAGAAACGCGGCGCGCTATCGAGGTGGCCTATGCGCAGGATTACGAGATGATTGCCGAGATTGAAGAGCTTTTTCCTGACGGGTTCGCAGCGGACTAGGGTGGGGCAAAGCCGTTGGCTCCGCCCCAAGCGATTGATTTAAGCGGCTTTTTCGGCCGCGTTGCCGTAAAAGCTCTCGCCCCTGGCGGCCATGTCGCGCAGCATGTCCGGCGCTTTGAAGCGTTCGCCATGGGCGGCGGTGAGTTGGTCGCAAATGGCCACGGCTTGCTCCGCGCCCAAGATGTCCAGCCAGCTGAACGGCCCGCCGGACCACGGCATGAAGCCCCAGCCAAGGATGGCTCCCACATCGCCCTCGCGGATGTCCATCAGCACGCCCTGTTCAAAGGCGCGCACCGCCTCCAAAGTTTGCACCATGGCCAGACGGTGCTTCACCTCGGTGAAATCGGGCTGCTCTTTGGCGGGCGGCCAGTTTTCGGCCAGCCCCGGCCACAGGCCGATGCGCTTACCCTTTTCGTCATAGGCATAAAAACCCGCCCTGGCCTTGCGGCCCAACCGGCCTTCGTCAAAGAGCTTGAACAACACTTCGTCGGCGCTGTCGTCATAGGCGTCGCCCATGGCGGCCCTGGTGGCTTTGGCGATTTTCACCCCCAGGTCAATCGAGGTTTCGTCATTGAGCTGCAAAGGCCCGAGCGGGAAGCCAAGCTGCCTGGCGGCGTTTTCGATCAGGGCCGGTGCCACGCCTTCCTTCACCATCCGCAGCCCCTCGTTGATGTAAGGGATAATGCAGCGGTTGGCATAGAAGAAGCGCGCATCGTTAACCACAATCGGGGTTTTGCGGATCTGGCGCACATAATCCAGCGCCTTGGCCACCGCGCGGTCGCCCGTCTTTTTGCCCTTGATGATTTCCACCAGCAGCATTTTCTCCACCGGGCTGAAGAAGTGAATGCCGATGAACTGCTCGGGCGCGTCGCTGGCCTTGGCAAGCTCGGTGATCGGCAGGGTGGAGGTGTTGGTGGCAAAGATGCACTCCTCCCCGACCACAGCCAGCACCTTTTTGGTGACCTCGGCTTTGACGCCCACATCCTCGAACACCGCTTCCACGATCAGGTCGGCACCTTTGAGTGCCTCGTAATCGGTGGTGGCGGTGATCCGCCCGAGCACCTCTTCCTTCTTCTCCGGGGTGGTCTTTCCGCGCTTGATGCCCTTGTCGAGATAGCCCGCCACATAGGCCTTGCCCTTGTCGGCGGCCGCTTGGTCCCGATCAATCAGCACCACCTCGATGCCTGCCATGGCCGAGACAATCGCGATGCCTGCGCCCATCATGCCCGCCCCCATGATGCCAACCTTCCTGACGCTCTGGTCCGGCACGCCTGCGGGCCGCACCGCGCCGCGCTCCAGCGCGTTTTTATTGACGAAAACCGAGCGGATCATGGCGGCGCTTGAGGGGTTGAGCATCACCGAGGTAAACCAGCGGGCCTCTATGCGGAT
>JALWPC010000631.1 GCA_026995265.1 Paracoccaceae bacterium | reverse complement strand
AGCTTGTTGCGCTCCTCTTCTTCGAGCTTCAGGATGTCTTTGCCAAGCGCCGAATTCGCAAACAGCTCTTCCTGGCTGACAACCAGAATACTGGCGGCCTGGAAAACCGGATATTCCTGCGCTTCAACCATGGGCGCGAGCAGCACAAACCATATGGTCAGCACCCGCCGCATACCCGTTCGCCAACTCAAAACGAGGTCTTGACCGAAACACTGAACGATTCGGTCTCGTCACCCGCAACAGAAAGAAACGGGTTGGCCCAGTTGAACACCAGCGGCCCGATTGGTGTATCCCAATACAATGCAAAACCGGCAGAAGCGCGCAGCCGTGCCGTGGTGTCAATTGGCCCGCTGGCTCCCACGGGCGTGCCATCCATGCCCCAAACCGAGCCGGCGTCAATAAACAACCCGCCTCGAATGCCAAGCTCTTTCGGCAGGCCGATGGGGAAGCTGGCATCTATCCGTGCGACCGCATAAAAATTACCGCCCAGCGAGTCATTCACCGAGCCGCCATCGTTATCACGCGGGCCCAATCCCCCCACCTTAAAGCCTCTGAAAGAATCGCCCCCGAGAAAGAAGCGGTCTGTCACTCTTGAGCCGCCCGACCCAAGGCTGAACAGCGCACCGCCTTCAAGATCGGCCGAAAAAATCACGGCTTCGTCAAACAGGTTGAAATAACCTTTGGCGCGCGCCGTTGCTTTGGCATAATTGGCGGTGCCGCCCAGCCCGGCATATTCGGCGCCCAGGCGCACAATATAGCCTGCGCTCGGGTCCGATGCGGAGTTGCGGTGATCATGGCTGAGGCTGAACCGCAGCGCAGAGCGCACGACCGTTCCTTGTTCGGCGATAATAATCGGCGAAGTGGTGCCCGGAATGGTATCTCTGATTTCTTCAGAGATCAGATCATAGGAAAAGGATGCTCTGGTCCGATCGCTCAGCGGAAAGGCCATGGATGGGCTAAAGCCTATATCCGTGGTCTGGAAGGTGGATTCCGTCCGGTTCCTCTGGCGGTAGTAAACGTCAAATCCGGCGGCCAGATCACGGCCAAGGAATTTCGGCTCGGTAAAGCCGAAGCTCGCCACCTTGTTGGTTTCACCGTAGCTCAGCTCCAGATTGAAGCGCTGACCCCGGCCCAAAAAATTGGATTCCGTTACACTGAACGTGCCGGAAACGCCGGTGCTGGTCGAGTAATTCGCGCCAAAGTTGAACGAGCCGGTGGCCTTGTCGGCGACCTGCACATCAAGGATCACACTTTCCGGGGTCGAGCCTTGCCGCGTGGTAATTCGCAGGTCGGAGAAGAAGCGCAGCGCCCTCAGGGCGCTTTCGGCCTGCCGCACCTTGCGCGGGTTAAAGGCGTCGCCCTCGGCCATATCAAACTCGCGCCGGATCACGCGGTCCAGCGTTTGCGAGTTGCCGCGAATGTCGATGCGCTCCACATAAAGGCGGTTGCCGTTGACCAACTCGAAATTAATATCGACCGTGCCGTCGGCCTCGTTTTTGGTTACTCTGGGAATAGCACGCAGGAAGGGGAAGCCAAGGCGGGTAGCCTCTTCCTCGATGGCTTCCACAACCTTTTCCACCTTGGAGCCGTTATATTTCCGCCCCGGGCGCAGGCGCACAAAACGGTTGAAATCGGCGGCATTAACCCCGGCCAGCGCGGTCGAAACCGAGGCCTCGCCGAAATCATATGACGCCCCTTCGCGGATGGAATAGGTCAGGTAAAACCCGTTACGGTCCAGCGCGAATTCAGACAGGCCGGAGGTCACCTCGACATCCGGAAAGCCACGGTCGCGATAAAATTTCAGCAGGGCCTGCCGGTCTGCCGCGGCACGCTCCGGGCTGTAATTATCTGTATTATAAAGGAAGTTCAGCAGGCCGGATTCACTGCTCCCCACGGCGCGGCGCAGGCGACGGTCGGTAAACGACCGATTGCCGACAAAGTTAATGGCCTGAATTTGCTCGGTATGCCCTTCGGCAATCTGGAAAACCAGGTTGGAGCGGCCATCGGCCAGCGGGATAACCAGCGGTGTGACCGTGGCGGAATACCGGCTTTGCTGGCGATAGGCTTCGGCAATGCGGCGCGCGTCGGCCTCTATGGTCGGGCGGTCCAGCGGACGGCGGGGCGCAGAGGTGACAATCGCCGCCAGGTCGCTGTCGCTCATCTTTCTGTTGCCCTCGAAATTGACAACCGAAATGATCGGGTTTTCGACCACGGCAATTACAAGACGGCCCGCCGCGGCGCGAATATCCACATCCGAAAACAGGCCGGTGGCGACAAGGCGGCGAATGGCAGCATTAATATCGGCAGGGGTAAGTGTCTGGCTCAAATCCAGCCCCGAAAGCGAAGCGACCGTCTGGTCAGGGACGTTCTGATTGCCCGAAACAAGGATGGCAGAGAATCGGCCAGAAATCTGGGCGGCGGCGGCTTCAGGCAAAACCGTGGTAACAGCCACGGCGCTAAATCCCAAAAATAACGAGGTAATCAAGCCACTTACGCGGACTTCCTTAAGTAATTTTCTGCGCATTATCCGTCTACCTAACCTATCCCGAACCGAACGAATCCAGTTCATGTATCACTTGAAGGTTAAAGTCGCATAATGTCGTTATAGGATGCAAGCAACATCATCGACAGAAGCAGAACCATGCCGATCATCATGAGTGTTTGCATGACGCGCGGGTTGGGCGGTTTGC
>JALWPC010000630.1 GCA_026995265.1 Paracoccaceae bacterium | reverse complement strand
GGCACACGCCTTTCCATTCCCCCGCAGGATGACCGCCAAATTCAGGAGCAGTGGACGGCTCTGGCGAAAGAGCACGGGCTTGATCTGGTCATCTGCATCGCCGCGGCCCAGCGCCGCGGGATGCTGGACCAGAACGAAGCCGACCGGCAGGGCAAGGACGCGAATAACATCGCGGAGGGGTTCCGGATTTCTGGCCTCGGCCAGTTGATCGAGATGAGCATTCAGGCTGATCGCACGATCACATTTGGCGACTAGGAGGATATGATGAGCGAAGATGGTGTAAAAAAATTCCTCTACGTAAATCGCAAAGCGCCCTATGGCACGATTTACGCGCAGGAAGCGCTGGAAGTGGTGCTGATTGGCGCGGCGTTTGATCAGGATGTCTCTTTGGCATTTCTGGATGACGGCGTGTTCCAGCTCACCAAGGGGCAGGATACCAAAGGCGTTGGCCTGAAGAACTTCTCGCCCACGTTTAACGCGCTGGGTGACTATGAGGTGACCAAGCTATACGTGGAGCAGGAGTCGCTCGACGAGCGCGGCCTGAGCGTGGATGACCTTCAGGACATCCAGTATGAGGATGAAGATGACGACTGGGCCGAAAAGCCCTCGATCATCGTGGTGTCGCGCAGCCAGATGGCTGATGTGATGGCCGAACAAGACGTTATCCTGAGCTTTTAAGGGGGGCATTATGGCGACTTTACACACAGTTAACAAATCCCCGTTTCAGACCCAGACCCTGATCAGCTGCCTTGGGCACGCAAAAGCAGGCGACAGCATTCTGATGATCGAGGATGGCGTTTATGGCGCAATGTCGGATACGGCAATGGCCGAGGTTGTGGCAGGCATGGGGGCGGATAAGAAGCTCTTTGTGCTCGCCGCTGATGTGGCCGCGCGCGGCATTGATGCCGGGCGTGTGGCCGAGGGTGTGACCTCGGTCGATTACGAAGAATTTGTGGACATGGCTGCAAGCTGTGACCGCGTGCAAAACTGGCTTTAATCGCCCGACAGGGCAAAGAGAAGGAATACAAACATGGCATATGATGTGAACGGCACCGCTGTTGAACATGATGAAGAGGGCTACATCACCAACCTGAGTGATTGGTCCCAGGAGCTGGCCGGCGTGATTGCCCAGGCCGAAGAGATCGAAATGACCGACGAGCATTGGGCGGTTGTGAACTTCCTGCGTGACTACTACGAGGAATACCAGATCGCACCGGCTGTGCGGGTTCTGATCAAGGCGATCAAAAAATCCATGGGCCCTGAAGTTGGCAACAACAAGTATATGTATGAGCTGTTCCCCTATGGCCCAGCCAAGCAGGCTTGTAAAATTGCCGGTCTGCCCAAGCCAACCGGCTGTGTGTAACCCGCACGCCTGATTCAGATACGATCGTGCCCCTGGCTTGGGAGAAAAGGCCAGGGGTGCACCAAAGGGAGGGACTATCGTGATTTCCACGGTATATGCAGTGCTGTTCTATCTAGCCACGATATTGCTTGTGGTCGGTGTGGGAATGAGAGTGTGGAAATACGCCACAACCCCCGTGCCTTTGAACATTGTCGTATCGCCTGCGCCGCGCACCAAGCGCGGGGTGGTGTTCCGGATGTTCCGCGAGGTCATCTTCTTTGAAAGCCTGTTCAAATCCAACAAATGGATCTGGATATTCGCTTACCTGTTTCACTGGGGAATGCTGATCGTTCTGCTGCGCCACCTGCGCTATTTCACCCTGAATACATGGTGGTGGGTCGAGATCATCTCTCCCATCGGTCGCCTGATGGCCTTTGCCATGCTGGCGGGCTTGCTTGGCCTCTGGGCACGGCGTGTGCTGCAGGAGCGCATCCGCTATATCTCCAACCCGTCGGACCACCTGATGCTGGCCCTCTTGGTGGGTATCGCGGCCTCCGGCGCGCTGATGAGCTATGTCACCCATACCGACATCATCATGGTGAAAGCCTATATGCTCGGCCTGCTGCGCTTCCGGATCGGCGACATGCCCACCGACCCCATCCTGATGGTCCACCTCGGGCTGGTGGCGCTGCTGATGATCATTTTCCCCATTTCCAAGCTGCTGCACGTGCCCGGCGTCTTCTTCGCCCCGAGCCGCACGCTTGTCGACAACGCCCGCGAGAAACGCCGCGTTTCCAAATGGGCCCGCAATCTGCCGCCATTGCCCGAGGGCATTCCGGCTAATGAGGAGGCTTAAGATATGGCACCCTTGGACGATAAAAAAGACGTGCCGATGTTTTCGGATTACCCCCAGCAAATCCCCAAGATCGAATGCGGGGCAAGCCTGGACACCGACACATTCAAAGCCTATCCCGAGCATAACGAGGCCCTCGGCTTCCCGGGCGAGCTTCTGCCCAACTGGAAAGAGGTTGCCATTGCCAAAATGGGCGAGCTGGCCAAGAAAAACCGCGCTTTTCAGGTCTATCTGGATGCCTGCGTGAAATGCGGCGCCTGCACTGACAAGTGCCAGTATTTCCTCGGCACCTCGGACCCGAAAAACATGCCGGTGGCGCGCCAGGACCTGCTGCGCTCGGTCTACCGCCGCTATTTCACCTTCGCTGGGAAATACTTCCCGTGGCTGGTGGGCGCGCGTGACCTCACCAAAGAGGTGCTGGATGAATGGTATACCTATTACCACCAGTGCTCTCAGTGCCGCCGCTGCGCCGTGGCCTGCCCTTATGGCATTGATACCGCCGAAATCTCGATGGCGGCGCGGGAAATTCTCGACTCTGTCGGCGTCGGGCAAAAATATTGCAACGAGATTATCGCCAAGCTGAAAAAGACCGGCAACAACCTCGGCCTCAACCCGAAGGCCCTGCGGGCAACGCTGGAGGACATGGAAGAGGACCTGCTGGATGAAACCGGCGTGGAAGTGAAAATCCCGCTGGATGTAAAGGGCGCGGATATTCTGCTGATTACCCCCTCGGCCGACTTTTTCGCCGAGCCGCATATTGAAGGCCTGATGGGCTATGCCAAGGTGTTCCACTCGGCAGGCGTAAGCTGGACGTTGAGTTCCTACGCCTCGGAAGCAGCCAATTTCGGCATGTTCATCGGCTCTTACGAAAATATGCGCGAGGTGAGCTGGCGCATCCGGCAGGCGGCCAAGGATCTGGGCGTGAAGCGGATTATTTTCGGCGAGTGCGGCCATGCGTGGCGGGTGGCTTACAGCTTCCTGAACACCTTGGCGGGGCCGTTTGATTTTCTGGACCAGAACTACCCGATTCCGCAGCATATTCTTGAATTCACCCTTGACGAAATCGAGAGCGGACGCCTGAAGATCGACAAATCCAGAAATGACGAGCACGTGGTGACCTTCCATGACAGCTGCAACGTGGCCCGCGGTTCGGCCATGGGCGACAAGGAAGGCGGGCAATTTGACGTGCCGCGCGCCGTGCTCAAGGCGGTGTGCAACAATTTCCATGATATGGAGCGCGATACCATCCGCGAAAACACCTTCTGCTGTGGCGGCGGCGGCGGGTTGCTCACCGATGACCTGATGGATCTGCGGATCAAGGGGGCCAAGCCCCGGATGACCGCGCTGAAACAGGTGGCAGACGAGCACGGCGTGAACAAGATGGTGGCGATCTGCGCCATTTGTAAAACCCAGTTTGCCAAGGTTATGCCGAAATACGGCTTTGACATGGATACCATTCAATCGGCCCACCAGTTGGTGGCCAATGCCGTCATCCTTGACGGGCAAGAAACAGAAGACGACGCCGAATAGGCTCAGTGGAGGAAACCCAATGAACGATATCAAGCATACATTCCGGCGCTTTGAAGAGGGGGAAAGAGCCTCTGACTGGGATCTGGAAGAGAAAATCTTCACGCAGGACAAATCCTACAAGTGCCCGACCTATGTGCACAAAACCGCCCCTTGCTCCGGCTCCTGCCCCTCGGGCCACGATATTCGCGGCTGGCTGGCGATTGCACGGGGCATGGATAAATCTCCCGTCGAGGGCCAGGCCTGGCAGGAATATGCCTTCCACCGCATGACAGAGGCCAACCCGTTTCCGGCCTCCATGGGCCGCGTTTGCCCTGCGCCTTGCGAGAGCGGCTGTAACCGCAACGAGGTTGACGACTATGTGGGCATCAACGCGGTAGAGCAATATGTGGGTGACTGGGCCAATGCAAACGGCGTGAAGCTGGCCGAGCCCGCCGCAGATACAGGCTTCAAGATCGCCGTGATCGGCGGTGGCCCTGCCGGCCTTTCCGCCGCTTACTTCATGCGCCGCGACGGCCATGCCGTTACGGTTTTTGAAGCCAACGGCAAGCTGGGCGGCATGATGCGCTACGGTATCCCGGGCTACCGGACCCCGCGCGACATGCTGGACAAGGAGATTGACCGCATCACCGATATGGGCGTGGACGTGCGCCTCAACACCAAGGTGGGCGTTGATGTAACGGTCGAGGCGCTGGAAGCCGAATATGACGCGATCTTCTGGGCCATTGGCGCCCAAAAGGGCCGCGCCCTGCCGATCCCGGGCTGGGACGGCACCGAAAACTGCATCGACGGGGTCGAGTTCCTCGACGCCTTCAACAAGGGCTGGGTTGTCGGCACGGCGGAAAAGATTGTGGTTGTGGGTGGTGGTGATACCTCCATCGACGTGGCCTCGGTGGCGCGGCGTCTGGGCCATGTCACCAGTGTGGCCAAGACCGACCATGCCGACGGCACCGTGATTGACTTCACCGCTTCTGACGCCGCCGGCGTTGTGGCCCGTGAAGGTATGCAGGCCACGCTGACCTCTCTGTTCCCGATTGAGCAAATGACCGCCGCCGAACACGAGCGTGAAGACGCCAAGCGCGAGGGCGTGGAGATTCTGGGCTCCGTCATGCCCCTTGAGGTGATCAAGGGCGAAGACGGCCGCGCCACCGGCCTGAAGATGTGCGAATGCACCATGAAGGGCAATGTGCCCGAGCCGGTGGAGGGCACCGAGTTCGTTCTGGAAGCCGACATCATCATCGCCGCCATCGGCCAGGTGGGTGACTGGGACGGCATCGAGGGCATCGGCAACGAGCGCGGCTTTGTTGACGTGGAAACCGGCTACAAGGTGAAGGGCAAAGACAAGCACTTCGCCGGGGGCGATATTATCAACCCGCACCTGCTGACCACCGCCATTGGCCACGGCCGGGTTGTGGCGGAAACCATTGCCGATTTCCTCGATGACGGCGAAATTGAAAAGCGCCCGAAAATCGACATTGCCAGCTTCAACCTGCTGGAGGAACTGCACCAGCGCGGCCATGACCCGGCCCCGTTCGAGCATCCCGGCGAGTTGCGCGGCACTTCGAGCGCGGATTTTGCCATTCACAACTTCGAGGACCGCTCCGATGGCCAGATCATCAAGCATACCGAGCTGTTCAAGGGCCACTTCCCCTATGTGCCCCGCGAAGTGCGGGAGGAAAAGCACATCGAGGGCGACGATGTTCTGGGCAACTTTGAAGAGCGCATCATTGCCTATTCCGAGGAGCAGGCGCAGAAAGAGGGCGAACGCTGCATGTCTTGCGGCATGTGCTTTGAGTGCGATAACTGCGTGATCTACTGCCCGCAGGACGCCGTGCACCGTGTGCGCAAGAACGACCGTGCCGTGGGCCGCTATGTGGAAACCGACTATACGCGCTGCATTGGCTGCCACATTTGCGCCGATGTCTGCCCCACCGGCTACATCCAGATGGGCCTCGGAGGGTAATATGCGCAAGCTGCTTGTATCGGTGCTGATGTTGGCAGCACTGCTGGCCTCGCCGGGCTTTGCCGAGGGGTTGTTGCCAGACATCCCCAAGGCCATGGGCGAGCCTCACCCTGAAGGCAATGAATGGTGGCGGGTCAACCATCCGGCCCTGTTGATGCACAGCCGGGACCAAACGGTGATCGAGGGCATCCGCGATGTGGACGCCTCGATCAAAACCTGCGTGGCCTGCCACGCGGTCGAGGGGCCGGACGCCGCGCCGGTGACCTATGAGTCGCCCAAGCATATCTGCCGCGCGTGCCACGATTATGTGGCGGTTAAAATTGATTGCTTCCAGTGCCACAATTCGCGCCCTGAAGAGGCCGATTGGGCCGCGGTTCTGCCAAGCCTTGGCGGCACGCCCGAGAGCTTGCGCGCATATCTAGAGAGGATTTCACAGTGATAATCCCGACCACAGAAAAAGGCGCGGAGATCTCGCGCCGCGACCTGCTGAAAAAGGGCGGGGCCATGGCCACCGTTACCCTGGCCCCGGGCGTCACGCTCATGGCCTTCGGTGGCCAGGCTTCGGCGGACGGCCTCAAAAAGGGTGCCCGTTGGGGCCTGCTGATTGATGCGGGCAAATGCCCCGAGGATTGCTCGGCCTGCGTTACCGCCTGTTCCAACGAACACGGCTGGAAAAACAACGGGCTGGATACCGACCCGCAATGGATTCGCAAAGTGACCCTGCGGGAAAAGGCGACGGGCCGCGAGAACTCGCTCCCCGTTATGTGCCAGCATTGCGACGAGCCCCCCTGCGTGGATGTCTGCCCCACGGGGGCCTCGATGAAGCGGGCCGACGGCATTGTGCTGGTCAACCGCCACATTTGCATTGGCTGCCGTTATTGCATGATGGCCTGCCCCTTCAAGGCGCGCTCGTTTGTGGCCGAGGAGGTCACCGACCAGCGCACCACCACCCCGCGCGGCAACGGCACGGTTGAGGCCTGCAACATGTGTGTGCACAAAATCGACCGCGGCGACGGCACCACCGCCTGCGTGGAAGCCTGTCAGGCCACCGGCAATAACGCAATGATCTTCGGGGACCTCAACGACCCTGAAAGCGACATCGCCAAAGCCGTATCCACCTATGCCAGCATGGAGCTTCGGGCCGATCTCGGCCTCGGGCTTGGTGTGCGCTACCAGAATGTTTAAGGGGGACAGCATGGAAAAAGTGACCTATCGCGAGCTGAGATCAACCCCGAAAGTCTGGGGCTTTCTGATCCTCTGTGCCGCTTTTGTGGCCGCCGCCGGCCTGTCGGTGCTTTATATCGAGGCCCACGGCCATATCGTCACCGGCATGAATAACCAGATCGTCTGGGGCCTGCCGCATGTGTTCGCCATTTTTCTGATCATTGCCGCTTCGGGGGCGCTGAATGTGTCTTCCATCGGCTCGGTCTTTGGCAAGAAGCCCTACAAGCCCGTGGCGCGGCTGGCCAACGTTCTGGCCGTGGCGCTCCTGATGGGCGGGCTGGCGGTGCTGGTGCTGGACCTCGGGCGGCCTGACCGTCTGGTGATGGCCATGTATACCTATAACTTCACCTCGATTTTTGCCTGGAACATCCTGCTTTATACCGGCTTCATGGGGGTTGTGGCGATTTACCTTTACACCCTGATGACCCGGGGCATGGACCCGCGCTTCCTGAAGGCAGCGGCGCTGCTGGCCTTTGTCTGGCGTCTGGTGCTCACCACCGGTACCGGCTCGATCTTCGGCTGGTTGGTGGCCCGCACCCCCTATGACAGCGCCATCATGCCCCCCATGTTCATTGCCATGTCGTTTTCTTTCGGAATGGCGATGTTCATGCTGGTGATGTCGCTGACCACCGCGATCACCAACCGGGTGTATACCACCGAGCTGCGCGTGCGTCAGGCCCGCCTGCTGGGTGTGTTCGTGGCGGCGGCGATGTATTTCGTTATCGCACATCATCTCAGCAACATGTATCTCGCCAAGAAGAGCGCTTATGAAAGCTGGATTCTGCTTGGCGGCGGTATCTACACCAAGCTGTTCTGGATCGGTCAGGTGCTGATCGGCGGCATCATTCCGATGCTTCTGCTCTTCCAGCCGCGGATCGAGGCCAAAAGAGGCGCTGTGCTGCTGGCGGCGCTGCTGGTGGTGCTCGGCGGGCTGGCGCAGGTTTATGTGATCGTGGTCGGCGGACAGGCCTACCCGCTCGATATTTTCCCGGGCTTTGAGGTGTCGTCCAGCTTCAATGACGGGGTGATCAACAGCTACACGCCAACCCTGCTGGAGCTGGCGCTGGGCTTTGGCGGCATTGCGCTGGCCTTGCTGATCACCGGCCTTGGCATGAAGTTCTTGCGGATCGTGCCCGACAACCTTACGGATGATACTGCAAACGCGCCAATGCCGGCGGAGTAACACCCGGGGGCTTCATGAAGCTGCATCCATTTGCAAAATTCGTGGCCATCCTTGGCCGCGGCAAAACCAAGCAACGCGCGCTTTCTTTCGAGGAGGCGCGCGAAAGCATGTCTATGATCCTGCGCGGCGAGGCCGAGCCCGAGCAGATCGGCGCCTTCCTGATGCTCTTGCGCCTCAAGGAAGAAGCCCCGAGCGAGATTGCCGGTTTCACCCAGGGCACCCGCGATGTGCTGGACCTGCCTTCCGAGGTGCCCGAAGTGCACCTTGACTGGCCTTCCTATGCGGGCAAACGGCGGCAATTGCCGTGGTTCCTGCTCTCGGCGTTTTTGCTGGCACAGAACGGAACAAAGGTGATGATGCACGGGGCCGCCGAGCACACGCCGGGGCGGGTCTATACCGACGACGTGCTGCGCCATCTCGGCTTCCCGATTGCGGGGTCTCTGGCCGAGGCGGCGGACCATATCAGGGCGCGCAATTTCGGCTATACCACGCTGGAGGTGCTCTCGCCCAAGCTTGACGCGCTGATGAACCTGAAGCCGCTGCTGGGCCTGCGCTCGCCGGTGAACAGCTTTTCGCGCATGATCAACCCGTTTGACGCCCCCGTGCAGCTTATCGGCATTTTCCACCGTGGCTTTCTGGACATCCACACCGGCGCGGCGGCGGTGCTGGGCCAGCCCGTTTGCAGCGTGTTTCGCGGCGAAGGGGGCGAGGTGGAGCGCCGCCCCAACAAGCCAACCCAGGTGGGCACCACCATAGGTGCGGGGGATATGCAGCTTGAAACATGGCCGCAGCTTTTGTCGGAGGGCCACGTGCCCCCCGATGAAGATATGGACATCACCGGCCTGGAAAAGCTCTGGCGTGGCGAGATGGGCAGCGATTACGCGGTGGCCTCTGTCACCGGCACGCTGGCCATTGCCCTGAAATCGCTTGGCAAGGCGGACAGTATGGAAGCCGCGCAGGCGCTGGCCGAAGAGATGTGGGCAGAGCGCGACCGTGGCTTCCTGCCGCTCAGGGCTTAAGGGCCGTGCCCCGCTTTTTTATCTCTGCCGCCCATAAATCCTCCGGCAAAACCGTGGTGTCCACGGGGCTGGCGGCGGCGCTGAGCGCATCGCAGGATGTGCGCTGCTTCAAAAAAGGCCCCGATTATATCGACCCGATGTGGCTGGGCGCGGCCAGCGGCCACCCCTGCTATAACCTTGACTTCAACACCATGCCCGCAGCCGAGCTTCTGGCGCTTTACACCAGCCGGGCGCAGGGCGACATCGCCCTGATCGAGGCCAATAAGGGCCTTTATGACGGGGTGGCGCTGGATGGGGCAGACAGCAACGCGGCGCTGGCCAAGCTCTTGAAAGCCCCGGTGGTGCTGGTGATTGATACCGTTGGCACCACACGGGGCATCGCCCCGCTGCTGGTCGGCTACCAAGCCTTTGACCCGGATGTGACCATCGCCGGTGTGATCCTGAACAAGGTCGGCGGGCCCCGGCATGAGGCCAAGCTGCGGGCAGCGGTGGAGGCCTACACGGATATTCCGGTGATCGGGGCGATTGGCAAGCACGCCGAACTGGAGATCGGCGAGCGGCATCTGGGCCTGACCACGCCGGAGGAAACCGGCGCTTTCAAGGCGCAAATCGCGCGCATCGGCGAGATCGTCGGCGGCGCGGTGGAGCTGGATGCGCTTCGCGCCATCGCCGCCACCGCCCCCGATTTGCCCGCTGGCCAACCGCCCCGCATTGCCACCGGCCCCAAGGTGAAAATCGCCATCGCCCGCGACAGCGCCTTTGGTTTTTACTACGCCGATGACCTCGAGGCGCTGGAAGCCGCCGGGGCCGAGCTGGTGTTCTTCAATGCGCTCACCGATACTCGCCTACCCAAGGCCGACGGCCTTTTCATCGGTGGCGGCTTCCCCGAAACCCAGATGCAAAAGCTGGAGGCCAACGGCGCCTTGCGCGCCGACATCAAAGCCAAAATCGAGGCCGGATTGCCCACCTATGCCGAATGCGGCGGGTTGATGTATCTGTGCAAAAGCCTGACATGGCGTGGCGAGACCCGCGAGATGGTCGGGGTGGTAGAGGGTGACGCGGTGATGAACACCCGCCCGCAGGGGCGGGGCTATACGCGCATGAAGGCGCGCGGCGGCCTTTGGGCGGCGGGCACCGAGGTGCTGGCGCACGAGTTCCACTACGCGCGGGTGGATAATCTGCCCAAGGGCACGCGCTATGCCTATGACGTGCTGCGCGGCCACGGGATAGACGGACAGCATGATGGGGTCATGGCCCATAACATGCTCGCCGGTTTCTGCCACCTGCGCCACGCCGAGGCCGCCCCCTGGACCACGCAGTTTGTCGCGTTCGTGCGAAAGAACCGCCTGGACAGCGCGCCGCGCCGGATGTGACAGGTCAACGAGGTGAGGGTTCAATCCCGCTCGCACTGGTCGGTGTTAGCCAGGCATTGGCCCTATGCGGAGGGCTGGAACGCGCATTAATCAGAATGCCAAAGACAACCCCTTGGCCAGTGGCGGCGGGCGGGGCAGAGCACAAGCGCCGCACGTTTTATCAATGAGA
>JALWPC010000629.1 GCA_026995265.1 Paracoccaceae bacterium | reverse complement strand
GGCGGCCGACCACAAGGTAGTCTGCGCCTTCCGCCAGCGCCTGCGCGGGGGTGGCGATGCGCTTCTGGTCGCCCGCCTCGTCCTCTGCCATGCGCACCCCGGGGGTGACGATGAGCTTGCCTTCGGCTTCGGGCAGGGCGCGGATCAATCCGGCCTCTTGCGGGGAGGCAATGATGCCGTCAGCGCCGGCAAGAAAGGCCTTGCGGGCGCGCTCGACCACCAGTTCATGCACCGCGCCCGCTTTGAGCAAACAATCATCAAGATCGCTGCGCTCCATCGCCGTCAGGATGGTGACCGCCAGAATTTTTGTTTCGCTCTCGCCACGGCCAGCGACGGCGGCGCGCACTACGTGGGGGTCACCGTGCACGGTGAGGAAATCCAGCCCGTATTGCGCCAGCCCGCGGGTGGCTTTTTCCACCGTGGCGGGGATGTCAAACAGCTTCATATCCAGAAAAACCCGCTTGCCTTTTTCCTTAAGCTCGATCGCCAGTGCCAGCCCGCCGCCGGTGAGCATGCCGAGGCCGATTTTGTAAAAGCTCACGGTGTCGTCGAGCTTGTCAACCAGCGCCAGCCCTTCCAGCGCGTTGGGGACATCGAGGGCGACAATCAGGCGGGGGTCGGATTTTGGCATTTTCGGCTCCAAAAACTATGCGGTCAGGGTTGCAAGGGCTATGTGCATTTCCCATCTATGAGTCAAGAGGCCATGCCATAAGGGTGGCCTGAAATCTAAAGGCCATTCCGGCGTGCCGCAAGGGTGCCGAAAAATGGATGCTTAAAGGAGAATGATATGAATTTCGAGAAATTCACCGAGCGCTCGAAAGGCTTTGTGCAGGCCGCGCAGACGATTGCCCAACGCGAAGACCACCAGCGTTTTTTGCCCGAACACCTGCTGAAGGCACTTCTGGATGACGAGCAGGGCATGGCGGGCAACCTGATCAAGGCCGCCGGGGGCGACCCGCGCATTGCCTTTGCCGCCACCGAGGCCGCTTTGGCCAAGCTGCCGAAAGTCGAGGGCGACGGGCAGCTTTATATGGACGGGCAAACCAGCAAGGTGCTGGGCGAGGCCGAGAAGCTGGCCAAAAAGGCGGGCGACAGTTTTGTGGCCGTGGAGCGGCTCTTGACCGCGCTGGCGATCGTGAAATCCAAGGCCGCCGAGGCGCTGAAGGATGCGGGCGTCACCGCGCAATCGCTCAATGAGGCGATTAACAAAATCCGCCAGGGCCGCACCGCTGATAGCGCCAGCGCCGAGGACACTTACGAGTCGCTGAAGAAATTCGCGCGCGACCTGACAGAAGCGGCCCGCGAAGGCAAGATTGACCCGATCATCGGCCGCGATGACGAAATTCGCCGCACCATGCAGGTGCTGACCCGCCGCACCAAGAACAACCCCGTGCTGATCGGCGACCCGGGCGTGGGCAAAACCGCGATTGCCGAGGGGCTGGCCCTGCGCATCGTCAATGGCGACGTGCCCGATTCGATTGCCGGCAAAACCCTGATGGCGCTCGATATGGGCGCCTTGATTGCGGGGGCGAAGTATCGCGGCGAATTCGAGGAGCGCCTGAAGGCCGTGCTCAACGAGGTGACCGCTGCCGAGGGCGAGATCATCCTGTTTATCGACGAGATGCACACCCTGGTGGGCGCGGGGAAAAGTGACGGCGCGATGGATGCCTCCAACCTGCTGAAGCCCGCCCTGGCGCGGGGGGACCTGCACTGCGTGGGGGCCACGACGCTGGATGAATACCGCAAGTATATCGAGAAAGACCCGGCCCTGGCGCGGCGCTTCCAGCCGGTGCTGATCGAGGAGCCCACAGTGGAGGACACCATCAGCATCCTGCGCGGGATCAAGGAAAAGTATGAGCTGCACCACGGGATTCAGATCAGCGATTCGGCGATTGTGGCCGCGGCGACGCTTTCGGACCGCTATATCACCGACCGTTTCATGCCCGACAAGGCCATTGACCTGATGGACGAAGCCGCCAGCCGCTTGCGGATGGAGGCGGATTCCAAGCCTGAAGAGCTGGACGCAATCGACCGCGAGATTCTGCAAAAGAAGATCGAGGCCGAGGCGCTCAAAAAGGAGAAGGATCAGGCCAGCAAGGACCGGCTGGAGAAGCTGGAGAATGACCTTGCGCAGTTGCAGGAGCAATCCGACGAGATGACCGCCCGCTGGCAGGCCGAGCGCGACAAGCTCGCCAGTGCGCGCGACATTAAGGAGGCGCTCGATCAGGCCCGTGCGGCGCTCGATCAGGCCAAGCGCGAGGGGGACCTCGCCAAGGCCGGCGAGCTTTCTTATGGCATTATTCCCAAGCTGGAGGCCGAGTTGGCCGAGGCCGAGGATGCCGAGGAAAGCGACGTGATGGTCGAGGAAGCGGTGACCGCCGAGCATGTGGCAGGCGTCGTGGCCCGCTGGACCGGTATTCCGGTGGACAAGATGCTGGAAGGCGAGCGCGAGAAGCTGCTGCGCATGGAAGCGGAGCTTGGCAAGCGGGTGATCGGGCAGGACGAGGCCGTGCGCGCCGTGGCCAACGCCGTGCGCCGCTCCCGCGCCGGGCTGGCCGACCCGAACCGGCCGCAGGGCAGCTTCCTGTTCCTCGGGCCCACCGGTGTGGGTAAAACCGAGCTGACCAAGGCGCTGGCGGAATTCCTGTTTGACGATGATCAGGCCATGGTGCGCATTGATATGTCGGAATTCATGGAAAAGCATTCCGTGGCACGCCTCATCGGGGCGCCTCCGGGATACGTTGGCTATGATGAAGGCGGGGTGCTGACCGAAGCCGTGCGCCGCAAGCCCTATCAGGTGATCCTGTTTGACGAGGTCGAAAAGGCGCATCCGGATGTGTTCAACGTGCTGTTGCAGGTGCTCGATGATGGCCGGTTGACCGACGGACAGGGGCGCGTGGTGGATTTCAAGCACAGCCTGATAATCCTCACCTCCAACCTTGGCTCGCAGGCGCTTTCAACCTTGGAAGAGGGGGCCAATGTGGAGGAGGCGAAATCGCAAGTGATGGACGCGGTGCGCGCCCATTTCCGGCCCGAGTTCCTGAACCGCCTGGACGAGATCGTGATCTTTGACCGCCTCAGCCGCGCGGATATGGACGGGATTGTCAATATCCAGATCGGGCAATTGCAACGCCGCCTGACCAGCCGCAAGATCACGCTGGACTTTGACGATGCGGCGCGTAACTGGCTGGCCGATCAGGGCTATGACCCGGTTTACGGCGCGCGGCCCCTGAAGCGGGTGATCCAGCGCAACCTGCAAAACCAGCTTGCCGAGCTGCTGCTTTCGGGCGAGGTGATGGATGGCGACACCATCTCTATCTCGGCCGATGAAAGCGGGTTGACGGTGAGCGTGATGGCAGCGGCCGAAGACGCCTAAACCAAAGTCCTCCGGCTTATGCCGGAGGACCGCGCCTCGCCTGCGGCTCGGCGGGCGGCGCGGCAAACATCGGGGGTGTTGTGGGGGCGGGATACGCGCCGCGCGGCACCCTTTTCGCTTGTGGCAAGGAAGGATTGGGGGCAAGGTGCGGGCGAAACCGAAACTTTTGTGATGGGGGGATGCCGGGCTAATGCTGTGGTGGCTGACACGGTTTTTGATGCGCTGGAGCGTGCGTCTGGCAATCTTGCTTTGGCCGGTGACCCTGGCGGTCGGGGCTTATGTTTATGCGGTGTATATTCGGTGAGGTGGTGCGTGCAGAGCTCGCACCCTACGCTTGCTTTTCCGGCTTGGCCTGGCCTATCCTTTTGTCAAAAAAGGGGAGGCCGGGATGGCACGCAAGATAGATGCGCTTTTAGCGGAATATGGCGAGAGCCACCAGAACCCGACCAATAAACTTGTGCATTGGGTTTGCGTGCCGGTGATTTTCTGGACGATTGTGGCGCTCTTGTGGGCGATTCCTGTGCCAGAGCCCATGGCGAGTATGCCGTTGCTGAACTGGGCGACGCTGGCGCTGGGGCTGGCGAGCCTCTATTACCTCGCGCTCTCTTGGCGCCTGGCTGTAGGCGTTGCGCTTTATTGCCTGTTCTGCATTTGGCTGATCACGATTTACGCTGGCCCGTGGCCACTTTGGCAGTTTGCCGTGGCGCTGTTTGTGCTGGCATGGATCGGGCAATTCTGGGGCCACAAGGTGGAGGGCAAAAAGCCGAGCTTTTTTAAGGACGTGCAGTTTTTACTGATCGGGCCGGCGTGGTTGATCAGCTTTATTTATAAGCGGTTAGGGGTGGCCTTTTGAGGGTGGGGCAGGGGTAAGTACCTACCCTAAGAATCCTGCGGGATGACCCTCAGGCCAAGCTCGCGAAGCTGCTCGTTGGTGGCCTCGGAGGGGGCTTCCATCATCAGGTCTTCGGCGCGCTGGTTCATCGGGAACAGGATAACCTCGCGGATATTGTCCTCGTCGGCGAGGAGCATCACGATGCGGTCAATCCCCGCTGCGCAGCCGCCGTGGGGGGGCGCGCCGAATTTGAAGGCCTTGACCATGCCGCCGAAGCGTTTTTCCACTTCGGCCTCGTCATAGCCCGCAATGCCAAAGGCCTTATACATGATTTCGAGCTTGTGGTTTCGAATGGCACCCGATACCAGCTCATAGCCGTTGCAGGCCAGATCATATTGAAAACCCAGCACCTTGAGCGGGTCGCCTTCAAGCGCGTCCATGCCGCCTTGGGGCATGGAAAACGGGTTGTGCTCAAAGTCGATTTTGCCGGTTTCCTCGTCTTGCTCGTAAATCGGGAAGTCCACAATCCAGGCAAATTCAAAGCGGTTTTCGTCGGTCAGGCCCAATTCCTTGCCGATGATATTGCGGGCACGCCCTGCCACGGCCTCGAAGCTTTTGGGCTTGCCCCCAAGGAAAAACGCCGCGTCGCCGACCTTCAGGCCAAGCTGCTGGCGGATCGCCTCGGTGCGCTCGGGCCCGATGTTTTTGGCCAGGGGGCCAGCGGCTTCCCACTCACCGAAAAATGCATCCATTAGAAATTCTGCTTTTTGGCGATTTCCAGCGCGCAACAGACTTGAAATTTTTTCAGCAGCTTCCTTTTCTTGAGTTTCAAGGTTTTCAAGTTCTGCGGCATCAAAAAGACTCATTCCACCTGCGACAACGCCTGTAACTAGTGAAACTCGACGTTCCATCGCTTTCAAATAGATTTCGCGTTTTTGTTCACCTTTCTTCCGCCAGAAAATATATCCCATGCCGGGCAGCCCCTCTTGCTGGGCAAACTTGTTCATCCGGTCGCAGAACTTGCGGGAGCCGCCCGTGGGGGCCGGAATGGCGCGCACTTCGGTGCCGTCCTGCTCCAGCAGGGAGGCGAAAATCTTGAAGCCGGAGCCTTTGAAATGCTCGGAGACAACCTGCATTTTGATCGGGTTCCTAAGGTCCGGCTTGTCGGTCCCATACCAGAGCGCGGCGTCTTTGTAGGAGATTTGCGGAATCTCGCGGTTCACCACCCTGTCGCCGCCGAATTCCTCGAACAGGCCGAGCAGCACCGGTTCGATGGTGTCGAACACATCCTGCTGGGTCACGAATGACATTTCCATGTCGAGCTGGTAGAAATCGGTTGGCGAGCGGTCGGCGCGGGGGTCTTCGTCGCGGAAGCATGGCGCGATCTGGAAATATTTGTCAAAGCCCGCCACCATCATCATTTGCTTGAACTGCTGCGGGGCCTGGGGCAGGGCGTAGAACTTGCCAGGGTGCAGGCGCGAGGGCACCAGAAAGTCCCGCGCGCCCTCGGGCGAAGAGGCGGTGATGATCGGGGTCTGGAACTCGTTAAAGCCCTGATCGGCCATGCGCTTGCGGATGCTGGCCACCACGTTGGAGCGCAGCATCATGCGCTCGTGCAGGCTCTCGCGGCGCAGGTCCAGAAAGCGGTATTTCAGGCGGGTTTCCTCGGGGAAATCGGGCTCGCCGAACACCTGAAGGGGCAGCTCCTCAGCGGCGCCGAGCACTTCCATATCCTGAATAAAAACCTCGATCTCGCCGGTGGGCAGGTTGGGGTTGACCAGCTCCGGGTCCCGGGCCAGCACTTTACCGTCGATGCGGATCACCCATTCGGAGCGCACCTTTTCCAACTCGTGGAAAACGGGGCTGTCCTCGTCGGCCAGCACCTGGGTAATGCCGTAATGGTCGCGCAGGTCGATGAACAGCACGCCGCCATGGTCGCGCACGCGGTGCACCCAGCCGGAAAGGCGGACGGTGTCGCCAACATTGGCGGCGGTGAGGGCGTTGCATTTGTGGCTGCGAAAGGCGTGCATGGGGTGTTCCTCAAAACGGGTGCGGGCGCGCCCGCTGGCACGCTTTGTCTCGGGCTGATACACATGTTTCGGGCGCGGATGTCAAGGGCGGGGGCGCTGCGGCAATGCCTGCTTCCCGATTTTTGCGGAATTCTCGCAATTTCGGCTTGAGCCGCCCGTAGTGTGGGCCTAAAAGGGCGGGGTGTCGGAGTGTAGCTCAGCCTGGTAGAGCACCGTCTTCGGGAGGCGGGGGTCGGAGGTTCGAATCCTCTCACTCCGACCAGAAACGCCCCGTTGGGTGGGTGCTTGCACCCACCACCACCGGAACGGCAGCTTACATACAAGCCTCGAACAGCGCCCTGGTGTTGTCAAAGGTCATTTCAACAGGGTTGCCGCCGGTTGAGGGGTCTTTCAGAGCCATTTCCGTCAGTTCGTCTATCCGGCTGGCCTCGACCCCCATTGCGGTGAGGTTTTTCGGCATGTTCAGGCGCTCGTTGAGTTCCACCACATAGGCGCGGAAGCCCTCAAACCCGCCGGTAAGGCCAAGATAGCCGTTCAGCGCCTCGAAACGGTCCTCGATGGCGGGGCGGTTATAGTCCAGCACTGGCGGGATAACCACGGCATTGGTGGTGCCGTGATGGGTGCCATAAACCGCGCCGATGGGGTGGGAAAGCGCGTGCACCGCCCCGAGGCCTTTTTGGAAGGCCGTGGCCCCCATCATCGCGGCGCTCAGCATATGGGCGCGGGCCTCAAGGTCGTTCGGGTCGGCGTAAACGCGGGGCAGGTTTTCCTTCACCAGGCGCATGCCCTCCACCGCTATGCCCTGGCTCATCGGGTGATAATGGGGCGAGGAATAGGCCTCAAGGCAGTGGGCGAAGGCGTCCATCCCCGTGCCGGCGGTGATGAATTTGGGCATACCAACGGTGAGCTCGGGGTCTGCGATCACCAGGCTGGGCAGCACCTTGGGGTGGAAGATGATCTTCTTCACATGGGTTTGGGAATTGGTGATCACCGAGGCGCGGCCCACCTCGGAGCCGGTGCCTGCGGTGGTGGGCACGGCGATGATCGGGGCAATGGCGTCGGCATTGGCGCGGGTCCACCAGTCGCCCACATCCTCGAAATCCCAGACGGGGCGGGTTTGCCCCGCCATAAAGGCCACCATTTTGCCAAGGTCAAGGCCCGAACCGCCGCCAAAAGCAATCACACCATCATGGCCGCCGTCTTTATAGACCTTCACACCCGCTTCGAGATTTTTCTCGTTGGGGTTGGGGTCCACGTCCGAGAACATGGCGCGCCCCAAGCCCGCATCGTCCAGAATATCGAGGGCATTTTGGGTGATCGGCAGGTCGGCTAGGCCCTTGTCGGTGACCAGCAGCGGGTTTTTCATGCCAACAGATGTGCAGGCCTCGGCCAGCTCTTTGATCCGGCCAGCGCCGAATTTGATCGGGGTGGGATAGCCCCAGTTTCCTATGAGGTTCATGTCTGTGTCCTTTTATCTTTTTGTAAACAAAGCGAGGGCATCGCCCATGCTGTGGTGTGTTTGCGCCCTGTCCAGAGCGCGTGATAGTGGCAGGTTTTGATGGAGAAGCCCGAAGAACAGCGCGTGCAGGATGGCCGCCATCGCCGCGCCATCGGGAAAGCCTTTTGGGGCAATGTAGCTGCTAGCGCCAATGCCCAGAATCACGTTTGCCCAAGCCGAATTTCCGGTCTCACAGGCAGTTGAAACAACCGTGCCCGAGAGGCGGCCCGAGATTTGATCTGCGGGCAGAACACCGTGCTTTAAGGGGCTGGTGTCCACGCCCTCGCCATATTCGCCAAACCACAAGCCACCGTTTTTGCCGTGGCCGCTCAGGATGGAGAAATCAGCACTAAATCCGTCATTGAGGGTATCCAGAAAGGCGTGCGGATTGCCGATTTGGTCAAGCCGGACCTGTGCGCCGAGAGACTCTAGAATCTCGCGCAAAAGCCGCGCTTCGCCATGAGCGCCAAAATCTATTATCCGCGCTTCCATCCTTAGAGTTTCTTCAAATGATACGATTTCGGGCGGGTGAGGTTCTGGAAGCCGATCACCGAGAGCGCACCGCCGCGCCCCGTATTTTTGCAACCGGTCCAGCAGAGGCCCGGGTCCAGATAATCGGCGCGGTTCATGAACACGGTGCCGGTTTCCAGCTCGGCCCCGATGGTGGCGGCGCGCTCGGCGTCATTGGTCCACAGCGAGCAGGTAAGGCCGAATTCGCTGTCGTTCATCAACGCGATAGCCTCTTCATCCGACGATACCTTCATAATGCCCACCACAGGGCCGAAGCTCTCATCCCGCATCACCCGCATGTCATTGCTCACATTGGTGAGGATCTGCGGCATCAGATAGGTGCCCCCGTCATCCTCGGGGAATTTCGCCGGGTCGATCATGGCAACGGCACCGTCGGCCAACGCCTCGCGGGTCTGGGCGCGCACCTCCTCGGCAAAGCGGATGTTGGCCATGGGGCCGATGGTGGTTTCCGGGTCCAGCGGATTGCCCAGCTTATAGCCCTCGACAATCTTCACGGCCTTTTCCACGAAGGCGTCATAGAGGCTGTCAATCACATAAATCCGCTCGATCCCGCAGCAGCATTGGCCGGAATTGAACATGGCGGCGTCGATCAGGGTTGCCACCGCTGCATCCAGGTCGGCATCCTCCATCACATAGCCCGGGTCTTTGCCGCCAAGTTCGGTGCCCACACCGGTAAACGTGCCCGCCGCCGCGCGCTCCATCTCCTGCCCGCCGCCCACCGAGCCGGTGAAGTTGACGAAATCAAACTGGTTGTCGGCGATCAGCGCCGAGGTGGTGGCGTGGTCAAGGAAGATGTTCTGGAACAGGTCGGCGGGAATGCCCGCCCTCACAAACGCTTCCACCATACGCTCGCCCGCCAGCAGGGTTTGGCTGGCATGCTTGAGCACCACCGCATTGCCGGCAATCAGGCCGGGGGCAACGGTGTTGATGGCTGTGAGGTAGGGGTAGTTCCAGGGCGCAATCACCAGCACCACGCCGTGGGGCTCACGGACAATCCGGCGCTCGAAATCGCCGGAATCCTCAACGATGATCGGGGCCAGCGCTTCATTGGCAATCGCGGCCATGCCGCTGGTGCGCTCCTCCACGCCGCCAAACTCGCCGCCATAGCGCACGGGGCGGCCCATCATATGGGCCAGTTCCAGCACGATCTCGTCATTCATTTTGCCCAGCTCGGCCACGCCCGCCCGCACCTGCGCGATGCGCTCCTCCAGCGGCCGCTTTTTCCACGCCTTTTGCGCCAGACGCGCCTTGGCAACGGTCGCCTTGGCCGCGGCCAAGGGCAGCGCTTCACGCTCAGCATAAACCGAGCCGTCGATCGGTGAGATACACTTGATCGTAGTCATAGTCTTTTACTCCAAGAGAGGGCGCTAGGCCCGTTCAAATCCGCGTGCGATTTCCCAGTCGGTGACCACGCGGTCAAATTCTTCCAGCTCCCATTCCGCCGCGCGGGTGTAGTGGGTGATGACTTCATCCCCAAAGGCTTCGCGCAGCATGGTCGAGCCGCTGAGCGTGGCCATGGCATCCCGCAGGGTTTGCGGCACTTCCGCCCCGTCGCCCTGATAGGCGTCGCCCACGGCTGGTTCGGAAAGCGCCAGCCCGTCTTCGATGCCCTTGATCCCCGCCGCCAGCATGGCGGCCATGGCGAGATATGGGTTCATATCCGCCCCCGGAATACGGCATTCGACCCGCACCGCTCTGGTATTGTCAGCACAAAGCCGGAAGCCCGCGGTGCGGTTATCCACCGACCAGATGGCGCGGGTCGGTGCAAAGGTGCCCTTCTGAAAGCGTTTGTAGCTGTTCACGTAAGGCGCGAGGAAATACATATAGTCGGGCGCATATTCCAGCAGCCCCGCCATATAGTTTTTCATCAGGGCAGACATACCGAGTTCATCCGATTCGTCAAAAAAGGCGTTGCTGCCGTCCTTCCAGAGCGACTGGTGCACGTGGCTGGAGGAGCCAACCCTGGTGTGGTCCCATTTGGGCAGAAAGGTGACGGCGTGGCCCTCTGCCCACGCGATTTCCTTCACTGCGTGCTTGGCGATGGTGTGGTTGTCGGCCGCGTCCAGCGCCTCGGCATATTTGATATTCAGCTCTTCCTGCCCCGCTTCGGCCTCGCCTTTGGAGCCCTCAACCGGGATGCCCGCACCGTAAAGGTGATTGCGGATCGGCCGCATGATATGCTCTTCCTTGGTGGTCTGGAAGATGTGGTAATCCTCATTGTAAGCGCTGATCGGGCTCAGCTTGCGATAGCCGGATTTGCGCAGCTTTTCAAAGCTTTGATCGAAAATGAAGAACTCCAGCTCGGTGGCCATGATGGCGCTAAAGCCCATGGCCTCCAGCCGCGCCAGTTGCTTTTTCAGCATGGCGCGGGGGGCGTGAGGAACCGGCTGGTGATGGTGGTGGTCGA
>JALWPC010000628.1 GCA_026995265.1 Paracoccaceae bacterium | reverse complement strand
GGATACGAGGTAATTCTGGCAGGATCGTTTATCGAGGCCGCGGACCACATATCGCCGGAGTTCGCAGGGGTGGTGCTCAGCGATGTGCGGATGCCGGGCAAAGACGGCTTTCAGCTTCTGGCACGATGTCAGCAGGTGGATAAAGACCTCCCCGTTATCCTGGTCACCGGCGAGGGCGATGTGCCCATGGCGGTGCGGGCGATGGAATCGGGGGCGCTGAATTTTCTGGAAAAACCGGTCAGCACGGAGCGGCTGGTGGAGGTGGTGGCGCGGGCCTGCGGCTTGCGGGAAACCGTACTGGAGAACCGCGCGTTGAAAGCGCGTCTGGCGGCAAAAGACGCCGCCGAGCGCCTGATCATCGGCCAGTCGGAGGCCACGCAAAACCTGCGCCGGCAGCTACGGGTAGTGGCCGCAGCGCGCTCGGATGCGCTGATCACCGGTGAAACGGGGGTCGGCAAAGAACTGGCCGCACGGGTGATTCATGCGCTCTCTGGCGGCAACGCACCCTTTATTGCGGTGAATTGCGGGATGCTCACCGAAGGGCTGACGCAGGCGGTGCTGTTTGGCGATAGCACCCGCAAGGGGGCCTTCGCGCGGGCCGACGGGGGCACGCTGTTTCTGGACGAAATCGGCGCCATGCCACTGGACCAGCAAGTCAACCTGCTGCGCATTCTGGAGGACCGCACGGTCGAGGACCGCCTCGGCCGCCCGCAAAAGCTCGACATCCGCGTGCTCGCCGCCAGCCACGAAGACCTGCCCGAGATGGTCGCCAAGGGCCGCTTCCGCCCCGACCTCTTCTTCCGGCTCGATGTCGCCCGCCTGCACATCCCGCCCCTGCGTGAACGCCCTGAAGACATCGGCGCGCTTTATGCGCATTTCCTTGAAGAGGCCGAGGCCGAAATGGGCCTGCCCGGCGGGCAGGTGGCCCTCGCGGCGCTTCTCGGTAAAAGCTGGCCCGGCAACGCGCGTGAACTGCGCAACCACGCCCGCCGAACCGCCATGGGGCTGGAAGATACAGGCGCGCCCGCCGCACAGGGGCTGGCCGCCGCCATGGGGCGGGTGGAAGCCCACCTGATCGAGCGCAGTCTGGCAGCCCATTCCGGCAATATCCCGCAGGTGTGCGAGGCCCTCGACCTGCCCCGCAAAACCCTTTACGACAAGCTCAAACGCCATGGTATTAAACCCGAGCGGTTCCGTTAGCACGCCGAGGTTGCCGCGCGGCGCGGACGGGAACTCGCCGAGCAAAGCAACACTTATCGCGCCGCACGCCGAGCCGAAGGCGAGGCGCGGTTCCGGCTTCCCTATATTTGTCGCAACCCTCCATACGCCCCCCGCGGGCGGCTTTTTGCCAGATGCGAAAATGCGTGTGCGAAGCCATGGCGGCGCGTCAACCATTGGCTTACTTGGTGATATTGCCCCCGCGCCGCTCTCGACCCTCCGTGAGTGTTGCGCGCGCTGTCAGGGGCTTTGCCCCTCGCTTCGCTCACCCCAGAGTACTGTTGAAAAATAGAAGCCCTTATCTGCCCGAGTGCCTGCCCCGCCCCAGCCGCAGACCTATCAGCGCGGCGCGCTTACAATATCACCAAGTAAGCCAATGGTTGACGCGCCGCGCGGGTCGAGCGAAGCGAGACATGGGGGATGTGCGAAAAACCGCACTTGCCGTGCATTATTGGGCGGAAATGCGCACATGAACCCCATGCGCTCATTAGTTAACCAATTGTTAATACTAACAAAAACCTGGTGATGCGCTTTTGTGAAAAACCTCTTTCCCGTGCGGCAAAATGTGCTTCAATAGCGCATCTGCCGCAACTGCGGCTTTCAACGTTCTGGGAGGGACATTATGCGTTTTTTAACTATGGCCGCCGTGCTGGCCGCCTCTACGATCACCGCCAATACCGCTTTTGCCGAGGGCGAGTGTGACCCCGGCGAAATTGTTATCAAATTTGCCCACGTAACCAACACCGACCGCCACCCCAAAGGCATTGCCGCCACCCTGCTGGCCGAGCGGGTAAATGCCGAGATGAACGGCGTGGCCTGCATGGAGGTTTATCCCAACTCCACGCTTTATAATGACAACCAAGTGCTGGAAGCTATGCTTCAGGGCGATGTGCAATTGGCCGCGCCGAGCTTGTCGAAGTTCGAAGCGTTCACCAAGCAGTTCCGCATCTTTGACCTGCCGTTCATGTTCAACAATATTGATGCAGTGGACGCCTTCCAGGCCTCCGAAACCGGTCAGGCCATGAAGGAATCCATGGTGCGCCGTGGGTTGATCGGCCTTGATTTCTGGCATAACGGCATGAAGCAATTCTCGGCCAACGTGCCGCTGATAAGCCCATCCGATGCCGCAGGCCTGAAGTTCCGCGTGCAAACCTCCGATGTGCTGGTGGCACAGATGGAAGCCCTTGGGGCCATTCCGCAGCCTATGGCCTTCTCGGAAGTTTACGGCGCCCTGCAAACCGGCGTTGTGGATGGCCAAGAGAACACATGGTCGAACATCTATGGCAAGAAGTTCTACGAAGTGCAGGATGGCGTGACCGAAACCAACCACGGCATTATCGACTATCTGGTGGTGACCTCCACCGAGTGGCTTGACGGGCTGGACCCCGCCGTGCGTGACCAGTTCCTGCAAATTCTGCATGAAGTAACCGCCACACGGAACGCCGAAGCCACCGCCGTGAACGAGCAGGCCAAGCAGGCGATTATTG
>JALWPC010000627.1 GCA_026995265.1 Paracoccaceae bacterium | reverse complement strand
GCGGGCCCATTCTGGCCACCGCCATATTCGCCCATTGCTTCACCTGCTCAAAGGACATCCTCGCCGCCAAGCGCATTGCCCAGCGGCTGGCCTCGGCGGGCATAGCGGTTTTGCGCTTTGATTTCACGGGGTTAGGCCACTCGGAAGGCGAATTCGCCAATACCGATTTCACCTCCAATGTCGGCGACCTGCTGTGGGCCGCCGCCCATATGGAGAGCATCGGCCACCCCGTGAGCCTGCTTGTGGGCCACTCGCTGGGCGGCGCGGCGGTGCTGAAAGCGGCGGGGGAGATTGCCAGCGTCAAGGCGGTGGTGACCATCGGCGCGCCAGCCGACCCGGCCCATGTGGCGGCGAATTTCGGCTGCCATATTGACGAGATCCGCCAGAACGGCGCGGCTGAGGTCAGCCTTGCCGGGCGCGGCTTTACTATCACCAAAGCGTTCCTCGATGACATCGAAAGCACCGCGCTTCTGCCCGCCATTGCCCACATGAAAAAGGCGCTGCTGGTGCTGCACAGCCCGGTGGACATGACGGTTTCCATCGACAATGCCGCCGAGATATTCGTGGCCGCCAAGCACCCGAAAAGCTTTATCACACTGGACAATGCCGACCACCTGCTGAGCCGCGCCGCTGATGCGCAATACGCGGCGGATGTGATCGCCACATGGGCGGCGCGCTATCTCGACCTGCCCAAACCCGCCGCCCCCATCGGTGCGCCAGAGGGCATTGTGCGGGTCGACGAGGCAGACCCAAAGGGCTTCCGCCAAGACGTTTCGGCAGGCCCCAAGCACCACGTCACCGCCGACGAGCCCGTTGCCTATGGCGGCACCGATGACGGGTTTTCGCCCTATCAGCTTGTGTCTGCGGGCCTTGGCGCCTGCACCAGCATGACCATTCGCATGTATGCGCGGCGCAAAAAATGGCCGCTGGAGCATGTGAGCGTCGATATTACCCACGACAAAATCCACGCCACCGATTGCGACCATTGCAACTCCACCGCTGGCAAAATCGACCAGTTCCGGCGGGTGATCACGCTGGAGGGCGAGCTTGACGCCGAGCAGCGCCAGCGCCTGATGGAGATCGCCGACAAGTGCCCCGTGCACCGCACTTTGGAAAGCGAGATCGAGATTGTGACGGAAGAGGCCACGCCTCACGGGAATGTTGCTTGACCTTTGCCCCATGGCAAGGGACTCTGCCACGCAAAAAGGGGGAGCCTATGAACAACCAAACGCCCGTGCTGGAGAAATTCTCGCACCCGGACATAACCGCCAAAGGCGAAAAGCGCGCTTCGGTGGCGCTTACGGGGGTCAAAACCCTGTGGTTCAACACCGGCACGCTGTGCAATATTACCTGCGCGAATTGCTATATCGAAAGCTCGCCGGAGAATGACCGCCTGGCCTATCTGACAGCGGCGGAGATGGTGCCGTATCTGGACGAAATCGAGGCGCTCGGCTGGCCGGTCCGCGAGATCGGCTTCACCGGCGGCGAGCCGTTCATGAACCCCGAGATTATCGCCATGATCGAGGCGGGGCTGGCGCGGGGTTACGAGGTGCTGGTGCTCACCAACGCCATGCGCCCGATGATGCGCAAACGGGTGCAGGCGGGACTGTTGCGGCTGCGGGAAGCCTACGGTGACAAGCTCACCCTGCGGGTGTCGCTCGACCATTTCGACCCTAAGCTTCATGATGAAGAACGCGGCGCAGGGGCTTATGATATAACCATAAAAGGTATGGAATGGCTGCGCGACAACGGCTTCAGAATGGCGCTGGCGGGCCGCACGGTGTGGGGCGATAGCGAGGCCGAGAGCCGCGCTGGCTACGCTGCGCTTTACCTCGAGCATGGCTTTAAGATTGACGTGCAAGACCCTGCAATAACAGTGCTTTTCCCAGAAATGGACGAAAGCGCCGAAGTGCCCGAGATCACCACCGCCTGCTGGGGCATCCTCAACAAGCGCCCGGATGACGTGATGTGCGCCAGCTCCCGCATGGTGGTCAAGCGCAAGGGGGCCGCGCGGCCGGTGGTGCTGGCCTGCACATTGCTCGCCTATGACGAGGCGTTTGAAATGGGCCACACCCTGCGCGAGGCCGAAGCCGAGGTGAAGCTCAACCACCGCCACTGCGCCAAGTTTTGTGTGCTCGGCGGGGCGAGTTGTAGCGCATAGAGGCTGATCGGGTGCCTCAAATAGATTTCGCCCACATCCCCTCTCGATAGGCAAGCCAACCCGCTCCCAAAGGCGATAACCCGCCCATCCAACGAACCGTTTACCCCCTCCATGCCGTTTAGACCCGTCAATTTAGACGTGTCTAATTTGACGCGTAAAAATAGACGCGTCTTCAAGGGCGTGTATCCCCCGCCCCTTGCCGGAATCCCATACCGCGGCTAGCATGGGGCAAGAATGGAGGCGCGCGTGAGCCGGAAAGATGACAAAGCCCCGACCCTTGCCACCGCTTACGCGGTCAAAACCCCGCAGGATTCGATTGAGCTTTATGGCCGCTGGGCCAAGACCTATGACAAGGATTTCGCCGAGAAGAACGACTATGTAAATCCGCGCCAGATCGCTGACGCTTTCGCGGCACGGGCAACCGCAGAGAATGCGCCGGTGTTGGATGTGGGTGCCGGCACGGGGCTGGTGGGCGAGCGGTTAAAGCATCATGCCATTCAACCTGTGGATGCCATTGATATTTCACCTGAAATGCTAGATGTCGCCATGGGCAAGGGCTGCTACCGCGCGCCGATTATCGCAGACCTCACCCAGCCGCTTGATATTCCCGTCGGCACCTATGGCGGCGTGGTTTGCGCGGGCACCTTCACCTTTGGCCATGTCGGGGCCGAAGCGATAGACGAGCTTATTCGCATCGCCAAACCCGGCGCGCTGTTTGTGCTGGGGATCAATAAAAAGGTGTATGAAAGCGCGGGGTTCAAGGCGAAATTCGAGGAATTTGCCGCCGGGATGCGGGGTTTCGAGATTCTGGAATTGCAGGGCTACGGCGCGCGGGCGAGTGCGGAAATGCAGGCGAGCCGTTCGAGTGTGGCGGTGTTTTGGAAACTTTGAGGCGATGGCAGGCTTCAGCCCGCCACTCCCGCCACCCCTTTTAGGGCATCCTCCAGCACCGCTTTCACCACGCTCATATCCACCTGCTTTTCCACAAATGCCTCACCAATGCCCCGCGCCAGAATAAAGGCAATTTGCCCGTCGCTCACCTTTTTATCCTGCCCCATCAGTGCAATCAGCCCATCAGCATCGGGCAATTCCCCCTCAATATCGGCCACATCCTTTTTCATCCCCATTTTGGCCAGATGCGCCCGCACTCGTGAAGGGTCCTCCTGCGGGCACAGGCCAAGGCGCATCGAAAGCTCAAAGGCCAGCGCACAACCAATCGCGACGCCCTCGCCGTGCAGCAGGCGAGCGGAATAGCCCGTGGCGGCCTCCAGCGCGTGGCCAAACGTGTGGCCGAGGTTGAGCAAAGCCCGCTCGCCATGCTCCCTTTCATCCCGCGCCACGATCTCGGCCTTCATCTCGCACGAGCGGCGGATGGCGTGGATGCGCTGCGCCTCGCTGCCAGCCGCCATATCCGGCCCGTTGGCCTCCAGCCAATCAAAAAACGAAGCATCGCCCAGCAGACCATATTTCACCACCTCGCCGTAACCTGCGATAAACTCGCGCGGTGGCAGGGTGTTCAGCACATCGGTATCGGCCAGCACCAGCCTTGGCTGGTGAAACGCCCCGATCAGGTTTTTGCCCTGCACCGAGTTGATGCCGGTTTTGCCGCCCACCGAGCTATCTACCTGCGCCAGAAGCGACGTCGGGATCTGGATGAAATCCACCCCCCGCCGCAGCACCGCCGCCGCAAAGCCCGCAAGGTCGCCAATCACCCCGCCGCCAAAGGCCACCACTATATCCGAGCGCTCCACCCGCTGTTCGATCAGCCATTCCACCGCCTGCTCCAGCCCCGGCCAGCCCTTGGTTTTCTCGCCCGCAGGCAGCGCCAGGGCCTCCACGGCCACGCCCGCCGCACCAAAGCCCGCCCGCAACGCCTCCAAATGTAGCGCCGCCACGTTTTCATCGGTCAGCACAAACACCCGTTTTTGCCGCAAACAGGGCAAGGCCAGCTCCCCCGCCCGCGCCAGCAGTCCGGGGCCGATTTTTATATCATAAGCGCGCGCGCCAAGGGCGACGTTCAGGGTCTCGGTCATTTGGTCCTCGCTAGGGCTTTCAGAATATCATCCACCACCACCTCATGGGTGTTGTTGGCCTTGGTATCCACGGTTATATCGGCGGCTTCATAGATCGGATAGCGCGCTGCCATCAGGTCCGCCAATACCTGCTTGGGGTTTTCCGCCTCCAGCAACGGCCGCCCCGGCTTGCCCTCCACCCTGCCCCACAGGGTTTCCAGATCACCGCGCAGCCACACCGAGGTGCCCACCCGCTCTATCTCGGCCCGCACAAGGGGTGAGATGAACGCGCCACCGCCGGTGGCCATCACCTTGGGTGCCCCCGCCAGAAGCCGCGTGATCACCTTTACCTCGCCCTCCCGAAACGCCGCCTCGCCAAGTTCGGCGAAAATCTCGGGGATGCTCATGCCCGCCGCCCGGGCGATCTCGTCATCCGTATCCACAAAGCCGACCCCGAGACGCGCCGCCAGCCGCCGCCCGACGCTGGACTTGCCGCACCCCATCAGCCCCACCAGCACCAGAGGTTTCGTTATTTCAAGCGCCGCGCTACTCATGGAAAAACTTTCAGGCTTTGCGCGATTGATGCAGGGCAGAAACCGCGCTATTATGGCCCAAGGCCGGAATAATATCGGTTTAGCATTGTGGCGGATGAAGGCAAACCCCCAAAAAGGGGCGGAAAGGGCGGAGATGATCGGGAAGTTGATCAAGTTTCTTATAGTTGTGGTGCTGCTGGGGGCGGCCATTGTGGCGGGCTATGCGCTGCTGTTTGACCTGCCGACAGAAAAAACCGAGATCGTGGTGCCGGTCACCCCGCTTGGGCAATAGCATGTGGCGCGGGCTGGGCATTGCGGCGCTGCTCGCTTCAACGGCGGCGGCAGAGGCTCCGAAATCGGCCATTGACTGGCTGTCGGAAAGCCTGCTGCGGCCACCCAATTTTGTGATCACCCCGCCGGCGCGCACAAGCCAGCCCAAAGACACCACAATCACCAGCATGCCGCTGGACATGATCAGCCGTGACGCCGCGGGGCTGCTGCCGCCCGAAGTCACCGGCTTTCCGCGTGCCATCTGGGGGGATATAGCCCCGGCGGATGCGGCGCGCCTGCTGCAGGCTTTCGGGGGCAGTGATGTGCCCGAGGTGATGTCGCTTTTCAAGCAACTGTTGCTGGCCCAAAGCGACCCGCCCAAAGATGCGGGGCCAGACGGCATACTGTTGCTGGCGCGGGTGGACCGGCTGTTTGCCATGGGCGCGCTGGATGAGGCCGAGACCCTGATTTTGCTGGCGGGCAAGCCCGACCCGGCGCTCTTTCGGCGCTGGTTCGACATCGGCCTTATTCGCCAGCGCACCAATGCCCAATGCAGCGCCTTGCGCAAATCGCCTTCGCTCTCGGATGATGTGGCAACCCGGGTGATCTGCCTTGCCCGCTCGGGTGACTGGAACGCTGCGGCGATGACCGTTTCACTGGCGGAAAGCCTCGGGCAGGTCGCAAAGGAAGATGCCGACCTGCTGGTGCGCTTCCTTGACCCGGAAATGTTTGCCGACCTGCCGGATGGCGGCCCACCCGTGCCTCTTGATGCCATTTCCTTTGTTCTGCGGGAATCGCTGGCGCTGCCGCGCCCAAGCACGCCGCTGCCGCTGCCCTTTCTGAATGCCGACCTGACCCTACGCACACCGGCGCGCCAGCGGATTGCCGCAGCCGAGCGCCTTGTGCGCGCTGCCGCCATTCCGCCCAACCTGCTTTTTGCCGCCTATCGCGGGGCGCGGGCGGCGTCTTCGGGCGGGGTTTGGGGGCGGGCCGAAACCGTGCAGGAATTTGACGCGGCGCTGGTCTCGGAGGACGACGCGCGGCTGGCCAAGGCCATTTCCGCAACCATGGTGGCCTTTTCCGATGCCAACCTGCTGCACCCGCTCGCCTATGAATATGCCGACATTCTGGCGCATTTCCCCCCCGGCCCCGACACCGCGCTGGTGGCCCCGCGCGTGCGGCGGCTGCTGCTGATTGCCGACCGCCCCCTGGCCCAATGGGCCACCCTGGGCCGCGCCGACCCGCCCCTGGTGCAATTTGCCATCCGGCTGGCCAGCCACACCCCCGTTGAAGGCCCCAGCCCCTATGCAGACCCCCTGCCCGAGGCCATTCACCTTGCCTTTGCCAACCTCACGCCGCCGCGCCAAGAGCTTCCGGCCCTGCTTGAAAAGATAGACAAGGGCAATTTTGCCGAGGTGCTGTTACACGCCCTGACCCTGCTGGCAAATGGGCGCGACTCGGACCCGCAGGCCCTGCACGAAGGGCTTTATTTATTGCGCAAGCTGGGGCTGGAAGCGGCGGCAGAACGGGTGGCGATCCAGCTATTGCTGATAGAGCCGGAGCCCGCATGACCCGCTGGATCGGCCCGTTTCTGGAAGCCCTGCAAGCCGAACGCGGCGCGGCCAAAAACACGCTTGAAGGCTATCACCGCGACCTTACGGATTTTGCCGGCAGCCATGACATCAAGACCGCGACGGCCGAAGATATTATCCGCTATCTTGCAGGGCTGGAGGCTGAGGGCCTCGCCCCCGCAACCCGCGCCCGCAGGCTCTCTGCCCTCAAGCAACTGTATGCTTTTGCCTTTCAGGAAGGCTGGCGGGCAGACAACCCGGCCGCCCGCATTAAAGGCCCGCAAAAGCAAAAGCACCTGCCGCAAACCTTGAGCGAGGCCGAGGTATCGGCCCTGCTGAAGGCGGCGGCCGAGACCGGACGCAATGACGCGGCCAAGGCCCGCAACGCCTGCCTGTTCCAGCTTCTTTACGCCACCGGCCTGCGGGTGACAGAGCTGGTGAGCCTGCCGCTCGCCGCTGTTCTGGGCGACCCGCGGATGATCCTTGTGAAGGGCAAAGGCGGGGCCGAGCGCATGGTGCCCCTCAGCCCGCCCGCCAAGGCGGCACTGGCCACATGGCTGCCCCTGCGGGCGGCGGGGCTGAAGGCCAGAAAGCAAACCTCGCCGCACCTGTTCCCGAGCCGCGACGCGGGCAAACACCTCTCGCGCATCCAGTTTTTCCGCCTCGTTTCACAGGTGGCGCTAAAGGCAGGGCTGGACCCGGGCGCCATTTCGCCCCACACCCTGCGCCATGCCTTTGCCACCCACCTGCTGGCCAACGGGGCCGACCTGCGCGCCATTCAGATGCTGCTCGGCCACGCCGATATTGCCACCACAGAAATTTACACCCATGTGCTGGATGAACGCCTGAAAGCGCTGGTGCTGGAAAAGCACCCGCTGGCCTAATGCCCGCGCCGGAACCGTTCGGGCAGCACATCCTCGCTGGGCCACCAGCCGGAAAGCAAGGCGCGCTCATAGCCCTGCACCAGCCCCGCCCTCACCATCGCGGCACTGGCCGCGCGGGCATCATACACCAACCGTTCAAAGCGGATAACGCCGTGGTCCAGCAGGGCAAAGCAGGTGTCTGGCCTGCCGCTGTTCGGGGGCATGCCGATGGCACCGGCATTGACCCAGCGGCCTTGCCGGAACCCCAGCCCCGAATGCCCCGCGATCACCTGATCCAGCCCGCCGAGTTGCGCCCCGGCCAGCGCCCGTTCCTCGGGAATTCGGGCATCTGCGGGCCAGATAAACCGCGAAATATCCCCCGCGCCACCATGCAAAACACCGTATCGTTCGCCCGCATGGCGAAAGGTGATTCTGTCGGGCAACGCACGCATCCACGCCAGATTTTGCGGGCTGATGGTAGCTTGGGCATGGGCAAACCAGGCGGCAGAAAGCCGGTCGCAGGTGGTGCCTTTTTCAAACCCGCAGCCGCAATCAGCGGCCCCCGCGGCCAGATTGCGCTCGCAATTACCGGCAATCGTGGCGATGCCCTCGCGCCGGAACAGCGTGCAACAGGCCTCGCCATCGGCACAATAGGCGACAATGTCTCCGGTGCAGACCGGCACTGCCCCCACGGTTTTTGCCCGCGCCAATACCGACCTTAGCGCCTGCAGATTTCCGTAAACCCCGCCAAAAAGCAACACCGGCCCGTCAATATTTCCCAAATCCCTGATCTGCATCCGCCCTCGCTTGCGATTCCGCCATTGCCCCCGCATAATAGCGCAAATTTAAAAGGAAAGCAGGCCATGCCACCGGAGACAAACGACATTGTGAATGCAGGGTATCCGCCCGAAATCTGGTGGATCGGCGGGGCGATTCTGCTGTTGCTGATCATCTCGGCCTTTTTCTCCGGTTCGGAAACCGCGCTGACCGCCGCCAACCGCGCCAAGCTGCACGGTATGGCCGAAAAAGGCGATGCCGGTGCCAGACGGGCCCTGGCGCTGACCGATGACAGCGAAAAGCTGATCGGGGCGGTGCTGTTGGGCAACAACCTGGTGAATATCCTATCGGCCGCGCTGGCCACCAGCCTGTTTACCCTCCTGGTAGGCGCAAATGGTGTGGCCGTCGCCACTCTGGTAATGACCCTTCTGGTGCTGGTCTTTGCGGAAGTCCTGCCCAAAACCTATGCCATAACCAACCCCGAATCCGCCGCCGCTCGGGTGTCTCGCCTGCTGGTGCCGATCGTGTTTTTCCTCTCGCCCGTGGTCGGGGTTATCCGGTTTCTGGTGCGCGGAATTTTGCGGCTTGTCGGCGTAAAAACCGACCCCGAAGCCAGCGTTCTGGCCGCCCATCAGGAAATTGCCGACGCCATTTCCCTGCATCACTCTGAGGGCATGGTGGATAAAGACGACCGCGACCGCCTGCTCGGCGCGCTCGACTTGAAAGAACGGGAAGTGGCCGAGATCATGCTGCATCGTTCGGATATCGAGATGATAGATGCCGACACCCCGCCAGACGAAATTTTGGCCCAGTGCCTGCAATCCAGCCATACGCGCATTCCGCTTTATCGGGATGAACCGGAAAACATTATCGGCGTTATTCATGCCAAAGACCTGCTGCGCGCCGTGCATGAGCGCCTCACTAAAGACGGGCTGGAAACCCTCTCGGATTTTGACATTATGAGCATAGCCAAGGCACCCTACTTCGTGCCGGAGACGACGTCTCTCAACGACCAGATGCACGAATTTTTGCGGCGCAAGGTGCATTTTGGCCTGGTTGTGGATGAATATGGCTCGCTGCAGGGGCTGATCACGCTCGAGGATATTCTGGAAGAAATCGTCGGGGAAATCACCGACGAGCACGACGACGAAGAAGAGGACATCAGCCGAGAAAATGATGGCAGCGTGGTGGTGGATGGCTCCATGACCATCCGCGACCTCAACCGCGCCTGTGACTGGGATTTGAGCGACGAGAACGCCAACACCGTGGCAGGCCTGATTATTCATGAAGCGCAGATGATACCCGCCGAAGGGCAGGTGTTTTCATTTCAAGGGGTCCGGTTTGAAGTGCTTAAACGCGAGATCAACCGCCTGACCAAGCTGAAGTTGCGAAAGATTTAGAGCGTTTCGAGACGGGCAAAGGAGCCGTGGTTCACCGTGAACCATATTTCCCGCCCTTTGACCGTTCGCTTGACAATCCGGCCTTTCTGCATTTTTTCCAGATGAAACGACAGGGTTGCCGGCGTGAGCCCGGTTCGGTTGAGAAGGTGGTGAATGGCCATTCCTGTTTGCCCCGCGTCTCTTAGAATATGGAAAAGCATCATCCGCCTTGGATGCGCCAGAGCATCAAAAAAAATGGCCATGCTTTTCTGCTTACCTGTTGGTTTCATTCACCTATTCCTCCTGATGAAATAACTACATTCCTAGGTATCTAGATACCTAGGAATGTAGATTTATAGCCAATCCGTTAAGAAACCATTACTTACCGGCGAAATCCGCTGCATAAGTCGGACCTTACCCGGTTCAGATGTTTTGAATACTGCCAGGGGCGGTGCTTGCAGCCCTTATCGCGATTTAAAGAAAGACCCCAAAATCCCCCGCGCCAGAGAATTGCCCATCTTGCTGCCAAAAGAGCGGGAGAACGACTTGGCAAACGCTTCTCCCGCGCTATCCCCCCGCCGCTTCACAGGCTTGCGTGCGCTATAGGAATTTCCCGCCGAATAGCGTCGCGCCGCGCTGAATTCGCGCGGGGCGTCGGGCTCTTCGCGCAGATCCTCTTCGGCCTGCTCCTCGGCGGCCTTCGCCCGCGCCGCCAGCTTTTCAAAGGCGCTCACGCGGTCTACGGGCGCATCATAAGCAGCCCCCAGCGGCGAATTGGCCATAACCGCCTTGCGTTCCTTCATATCCAGCGGCCCCAGCCGTGAAGATGGCGGGCGAATAAGCGTGCGTTCCACCATCGAGGGCACACCCTTTTTCTCCAGAAGCGAGACCACCGCTTCGCCCACGCCCACATCGCGAATCGCGTCTTCGGTGTCAAAGCGCGGGTTGGGGCGGAAGGTCTCTGCCGCGGCCCTGAGCGCCTTCTGGTCCCGCGGGGTATAGGCCCGCAGGGCGTGCTGCACCCGGTTGCCAAGCTGGCCCAGAATATCCGAGGGCACGTCGTCGGGTTGCTGGGTGATGAAAAACACCCCCACCCCCTTGGAACGGATCAGCCGCG
>JALWPC010000626.1 GCA_026995265.1 Paracoccaceae bacterium | reverse complement strand
AAGCCGAAGCCGCGCTGGCCGCGAAAGCTGCTGAGGAAGCCGCCGCTGCGCAAGCTGCGCTGGATGAGGAAGCCGCCGCCGCCGATGCCGCCGTGGCGCAGGCTGCCGCCGAAGCCGAAGCCGCGCTGGCCGCCAAGGCCGCCGAAGAGGCGGCCGCTGCGCAAGCCGCGCTGGATGAGCAAGCCGCCGCTGCCGATGCCGCTGTGGCCCAGGCCGCCGCCGAAGCCGAAGCCGCCGCGCAGGCCGCTGCCGAGGAGGCCGCCGCCGCCGAAGCTGCGGCTGCCGAGGAAGCAAAGGCTGCCGCGGATGCTGAAGCTGCTGCACAAGCTGCCGCCCAAGAGGCTGCGGCCGCGCAAGCTCAGGCTGCGGCCGATGCTCAGGCCCAGACCGCCGCCACCTTGAGCGACGCTGACAAGCGCTTGTGCGAGCTGATGGAAACACCGATGCGCGCAGGCGGTGAGCTGATCGACTGCGGAAACGGGGCCGACGCTCCGGCTGAAGCCGCCATGCCCCAAAGCACCTTGAGCGATGCTGACAAGCGCTTGTGCGAATTGATGGAAACACCGATGCGCGCGGGTGGTGAGTTGATCGACTGCGGAAACTAAAAGGGAGCGCTCAAACAGCGCCCCCTCACAGCATTTGAGCCTCGCCTTTCGGCGGGGCTTTTATTTCATGTCGGGCGGAGTGGCCTCAAGCGCCAAGGCCTCCACGGCCTCGTCAATGCCCAGCACTTTCGAGCCTTTCTCGCCGAGGCGGCGCATGGAGACGGTTTGTTCCTCCACCTCGCGCATCCCCACCGCCAGAATAACCGGCACCTTGGCAAGGGAATGCTCGCGCACCTTGTAGTTGATCTTTTCATTACGCACATCGGCCTCCGCCCGCAGGCCGCGCGCCCGCAGCCGTGCCACAACTTCATGCACCCAATCGTCCGCGTCCGACACAATCGCCGCCACCACGATCTGGCGCGGGGCCAGCCAAAGCGGGAATTTTCCGGCGTAGTTCTCAATGAGAATACCAAGGAAGCGCTCGAAGCTCCCCAGCGTGGCGCGGTGCAGCATCACCGGCGTGTGCTTGTTGCCATCCTCGCCGATATATTCCGCCTCCAGCCGCTTGGGCAGCACGAAATCGGCCTGCAAAGTGCCCAACTGCCACTCACGGCCAATGGCATCAGTCAGCTTGAAATCCAGCTTCGGCCCGTAAAACGCACCTTCGCCCGGGTCCACCGTATAGGGCAGGCCGAGCGCCTTGATGGCATTTTCCAGCGCCGCTTCGGCCTGGTCCCACACCTCGTCACTGCCCGCCCGCACATCGGGGCGGGTAGAGAACATGATCTGGAAATCGGCGAAGCCGAGGTCTTCATAGACCCTTGTGAGCAATTCGATGAATTTCTTGGTTTCCGACGCAATTTGATCTTCGGTGCAGAAAATATGCGCGTCATCCTGCGTAAAGCCCCGCACCCGCATCAGCCCGTGCATGGAGCCGCTGCTTTCGTAGCGGTGGCAGGAGCCAAACTCGGCCAAGCGCAGCGGCAGGTCGCGATAGCTCTTCAGCCCCTGATTATACACCTGCACATGGCACGGGCAGTTCATCGGCTTCAGCGCATTGGTGCGCTTGTCGTTGGCGTGCTCGTCGTCAATCTCGGTGGTGAACATGTTTTCGCGGTATTTATCCCAGTGGCCCGAGGCCTCCCAGAGCTTGCGATCCACCACCATCGGGGTGTTGATTTCAAGATAGCCGTCGTCGCGCTGGCGGCGGCGCATATAGTCTTGCAGGGTGCGGTAGAGCGTCCAGCCGTTGGGGTGCCAGAACACCATGCCCGGGGCCTCTTCCTGCAGGTGGAACAGGTCCATCTCCTTGCCAAGGCGGCGGTGGTCGCGCTTTTCGGCCTCCTCGACCATGTGCAGATAGGCCTTCAGCTCCTGCTTGGAGCGAAAGCCGACGCCATAGATACGCTGGAGCATCTTGTTGTTGCTGTCGCCGCGCCAATAGGCCCCCGCAACGGACATCAGCTTAAACGCATCCGCAGGCACCTGGCCCGTGTGCGCCAGGTGCGGGCCACGGCAAAGGTCTTGCCAGTCGCCGTGCCAATACATGCGTATGTCTTCGCCCTCGGGGATCGCCTCGACCAGTTCCACCTTGTAGGGTTCGTTATTATCTTTGTAATGCTGGATAGCGCGGTCGCGGTCCCACACCTCGGTGCGCACCGGCTCGCGTTTGTTGATGATCTCGCGCATCTTTTTCTCGATGGCTTTGAGGTCATCCGCCTGAAAAGGCTCGTCGCGGTCAAAGTCATAATACCAGCCGTTTTTGATCACGGGGCCGATGGTCACCTTCACATCCGGCCACAGCTCCTGCACGGCGCGGGCCATGATATGGGCGGCGTCGTGGCGGAACAGTTCCAGCGCCTGGGCCTCGTCTTTGGGGGTGTAGATCTGGAACTCGGCATCCGCCTCGATCGGAATCGAGAGGTCGGAAAACCTGCCGTTGATCGCACAGGCAATCGCAGCTTTGCCGAGGGATTTGGAGATGTCAGCCGCGACCTCCGCACCGGTAATTCCGGCAGGGTATTTACGCACAGCACCATCGGGGAGGGTAAGGGAAATGTCGGCCATGGGGGCGCTCCTCTGAGGTTTGGCGCCTACGAAACGCCCGGTTACTGGAGTAGGGTATTTGGGCGCTTTTTGCGGGATTGTCAAGCTCCCGCAAA
>JALWPC010000625.1 GCA_026995265.1 Paracoccaceae bacterium | reverse complement strand
CCAACCGCCGCCACGGGCCGGAATTGGCCTCGTGGTCTTGGTTGGTCACAACAATCGCATCCCCCTCCGCCAGCATCTGCCCGAAGGCCTGCGCCAACACATAAGTGTTTTGCGTGGTCGAAGGCCCAAAGCTCAGCTCATCCGCCTCGATATTCAGCACCGCCGAGAGCCGCGCCCGCGCCTCGTCCATCTCCTCGCCCGCCAGCTGACTGGCCTCGAACGGGTAATAGGGCTGCACCTTGCGCTGCTTATAATAACGAGTGAGCCGCTCAATCACCGGCCCGCAGGTATAGCTCCCGCCCGCGTTCTCGAAAAACGCTTGCCCCTGCAGCGGCGCTTCCCCAAATGCCGGAAACTGGCTGCGGATATAATTTACATCAAGTTGCGTCATTCCAACATCCTTAAACAAAATACAGGCAAAAACAGCAGACCGCATTCCCGCCCTCCAGGCAAGCCCGAATCGCCTTCAACACTCATAAGAGCGCCGCAAGGCCTCGCCGTCGGCCGGTAAATGCCACCGGCCAGCCTTGGGCTCCTTGCCCCCATCCGGCCCGGTTTGCGCCAAATATGTTCTGGGCAACGCCCTCTCCCCGCCGCCCCCCACAAACGCAACATTCGCAACGCGGCGCGGGCGCGACCTCGCCAAACCATGCAAGGCCAGACGCGCCGCCCGCCGAGCCGAAGGCGAGGCGCGGTTCCGGTGCCTTGGCACCGGAACCCCCGACAGAGCCGTGCGTTTTGTAAGAATTAAATCCCGGTTCCGCTGTTTTGCCAAAACCTCTCAAAACAAACCTGAAGCAAAACAATATGCTCCAACCGCCCTGTTCTTCTAAAACCGAACCATTCGAGAATTCTTACGTCGTCTCCACGGGTTGGCCGAAAGGGCTCCCGTTATAATATCAGGTGTGCAATGCACCCTGTGGATATAGACTTGGCAATTTCTGGTATTCAGCGCGTTCAGAGCCGGACGACGCGCCCTATGACCGCCACGCCCCCTAGCGGGTGCCAAACCACGTTCGATAAATCTCGTCATAGGTGCCGTTTTCGCGCAGCCTGAGCAGGCTTTGGTTCAGTGGCTCCGCCAGACCAGAGCCGGAAGGCAGAACAATCCCGTAATTCTCGCGCAGAAATACCGGCCCCGCCAGTGCCGCATCCCCGTCTGACGTGTTCACATAATAGGCCAGAATCGGCGCATCAAACACCACTGCCTCCAGCGCCCCGCTTTCAAACGCCTTCAGCAGGGCCGCGAGGTCGTCATAGCTGCGGTGGCTCACATCGTGCCTGTCCAGATAGGCGCTGGCGGTCGAGCCGCGGGTTGTGCCCACCTTTTTGCCATAAAGGTCATTGACCGAATTCACCGCGCTTTGAATCTCCGCCACGGTCAGGGTGGTGGTGATTTTGGCCACCACCAGCGAGACCATGAACAGCGAGGACACCACCAGAACCACCCCGAACAGCCGCCCCAGGGCCGAGCGCGGCACCCGCTCCTCGAACCCGCCATTCACCACCAGGTTCAGCGCCCACCAGAAGGCCGGAAAGGCCGCCCGTTTGGCGGGCCGGTTGAAATAGCCCTCATGCCCGCGCTCCAGCCACCACATCAGCATCCCGCCCGCAAACAGCGCCCCGAAGGAGAGCGCGATTGCCAACAGAATATCTTTGGAAAACAGGGCGGCCCAGATCGACGGGCTGGCCGCATCCCCGTGCACCATAATCTGCAATCCAGATTCAAAAATCGGCTGGGTAAAGTCGAAATCCGCCTCCCGCGATGCGGTGATCGAGATATTGGCAATCGCCGCATCCGCCGCGCCGCGCCTGACCACATCCAGCATATCGCCGAACTGCTCGGCCCGCACAAAGCGGACCTCCCGCCCCAAATCTGCCGCCAAAGCCCGCATCAGATCAATGCTAAAGCCCGTATCGGCCCCGTTTTCGACCATGGAAAACGGCGGGCGGGTAACGGTGGCCACCGTCAGCTCCTGAGCGGTGGCAAAGGGGGCGCAGGCCCAGAGGATGATGCTGATCAAAACAAGGCGCATTGGGTTCACTCTTTAAGGGTTTTCATGGCGGTCACGCACATAATCGCGGATAACCCGTTCGATAACTGTGCTCATTCCGGCATCATTCAGGTTATCCCCGTCAAGCGCGCCCACCGAGATACAGGTGGTGCCCCAATAGGGCAAGGTGAGCAGCAACCGCCGGTGGCCGCGCACAAAATAGACCGTATCACTGCGGTATTTCTCCACCAGCGGCTCCAGCGCGATATGGGCATCCTCGCAGCGAAACCCACGACTTTCAGTAAACAGCCGCGCCATAACCGCGTTGCGCATCTCGGGGCTGGGCGGGGTAAGCGCAGAGTCGCGGCAGTCGGTGCTGTTCAGGGCCCGCACGATGCCCAGCGGCACCGGGTCCACCCCGCCGACGGTTAAAAGCACCGTCAGGGGCTGGTCATTGCGCCGCAGCGAAACCTTCACCCTTTCGCCGATATTCAGGCTGGAAAACACCGCTGGGTCAGAGACCGGCCGCGACCCGATCATGATGACAATATCTCCGCGCAACAGCCCCGCCGCCTCTGCCGGAGAACCCTCAAAAACCCGCGTCAGCTCCAGCCCCTCGTCAAGGGTATCAAAGCTGATCCCGATCCATATCTGCCGCGATTGCAGGTCATTGATCAGGGCGGCGTTGTCCAGCCATTCCGGCGAGCCGAGGTCGGC
>JALWPC010000624.1 GCA_026995265.1 Paracoccaceae bacterium | reverse complement strand
CAGCACCGCCAGCCCGCCATCCTGCGAAAAGGCGTTCTCCTTGCTGCGGATCACCCCGCCCACGCGGTCGCGGTCCAGCTCTTTATAGCGGTTCCCGGTCGAAAACGCCTCCACCGTGCGCACCCCTCCGGGGGCGGCCCTGTAAAACTGCTCGACCTCGGGGTCATTACTCACCGCAATATCCCACTTGGCCAGCGCATGGCCGAGGCTCTCGCTATGCACCGTCGGAATATCCGCATGGATCAACCCCGCCCGATTAAGCTCCCCCAATATCCCCATAATCCCGCCCGCGCGGTGGACATCCTCCATATGCACATTGGCCACCGAGGGCGCGACCTTGCACAGCACCGGCACCTGCCGCGAGAGCCGGTCTATGTCCTCCATGGTAAAATCCACCCCGCCCTCATAGGCAATCGCCAACAGGTGCAGCACGGTATTGGTGGACCCGCCCATGGAAATATCCAGCGTCATCGCGTTTTCAAACGCCTCAAAAGTGGCAATGTCGCGCGGCAAAAGCCCCGCCTCACCCCCTTCATAATGCCGCTTGGTAATGTCAACAATCCGCCGCCCGCACTCCTCAAACAGCACCTTGCGGTCCGCGTGCGTCGCCAACATCGAGCCATTGCCGGGCAGCGCCAGCCCCAGCGCCTCCGCCAGGCAATTCATCGAATTGGCGGTGAACATCCCCGAGCAGGAACCACATGTGGGGCAGGCCGCCGCCTCCATGTCATCCACCTGCGCATCAGTATACTGCTCATCCGCCGCCGAGATCATCGCATCAATCAGGTCGATCTTCCGGTCAAGGTCATCAATCGTCACCTTCCCCGCCTCCATCGGCCCACCAGATACAAAAATCACCGGAATGTTGAGGCGCATCGCCGCCATCATCATCCCCGGCGTGATCTTATCACAGTTGGAAATGCACACCATCGCATCGGCGCAATGGGCGTTGACCATATACTCCACCGAGTCGGCAATCACCTCTCTTGATGGCAGGCTGTAAAGCATCCCGTCATGCCCCATGGCAATGCCGTCATCAATGGCGATGGTGTCAAATTCCTTGGCCACCCCGCCCGCCTTCTCGATTTCCCGCGCCACCATCTGCCCAAGGTCCTTCAGGTGCACATGCCCGGGCACGAACTGGGTAAACGAGTTCACCACCGCAATAATCGGCTTGCCAAAATCCCCGTCCTTCATCCCCGTCGCCCGCCAAAGGCCACGAGCCCCCGCCATATTGCGGCCATGGGTAGAGGTGCGAGAGCGATAATGGGGCATGGTGTTTTCCTTCGTGCTATCCGGTTTGCCCCCGATTAGCACAAGCGCACAGGCAAACGCCACCCGAATATAGGGCAGGGATCCACCTCACCACGACTCTGCGACCAATCAGAGCTTGCAACTTTGCCCCCCATGCCCCATAGTGCTTCAGAACCCCGCGGCCAACTTTTGCACTATTGCCAGAGCCTGTCGCACCTGACACGCTTCAAGCCGTGCTGCCGCGCGCATTTTGAAAGACTCCCAAATCATGAATTTTGACACCACCGGCTTGTCCAGGCCGATTCTAACCACGTTGCAAGAGCTTGGTTACGAAGCCGCCACGCCCATTCAGGCCCAGGCCATTCCGCCGATCATGGAAGGCCGCGACGTTGTCGGCCTCGCCCAGACCGGCACCGGCAAGACCGCCGCCTTTGCCCTGCCCCTGCTGCACCGCATCAACAAAAGCGCCCAAGGCGGCAAGCACCGCCCTGTGCGCGTGCTCATCCTCTCGCCCACCCGCGAGTTGGCCGCCCAAATCGATAAATCCGTGCGCGATTACGGCGGGCGTTTGCCGCTGAAATCCACCTGTGTGGTGGGCGGCGTGCCGATCAAGCGCCAAATCAACGCCTTGCGCGGCGGGGTGGATTTCCTTGTGGCCACGCCCGGGCGGCTTGAGGACCTCGTGGCGCAAAAGGCGGTGCGGCTCGACCAGGTCGAAACCGTGGTGCTGGATGAAGCCGACCAGATGCTGGACATCGGCTTTATGCCCGCCATCAGGCGGATTTTGAAGCTCTTGCCCAAAGAGCGGCAAACGCTTTTGTTCTCGGCCACCATGCCCAGGGAAATCAGGGCGCTGTCGCAAGATCACCTGCAAAATCCGGTGGAAGTTTCGGTGACGCCGGTTGCCAAAGCCGCCGATAAAATCGCCCAGAGCGTGATGCATCTGCCGCCGGACGGCAAGGTGAACGCCATGACGAAGCTGGCCAAAACCCACCCGGGCAAGCGGATCATCGTCTTTGCGCGCACCAAGCGCGGGGCCGATAAAATCGCCCGCAAACTGGTGGCCGAGGGCATCGGGGCCGAGGCGATTCACGGCAATAAAAGCCAGAACCAGCGGGTGCGCACGCTGGCGGCATTCAAGAATGGCAAAACGCTGGTGCTGATCGCCACCGACATCGCCGCGCGCGGTATAGATGTACCCGGTGTCGAGCTCGTAGTGAACTACGACCTCCCCAACGTGCCGGAAAGCTATGTCCACCGTATTGGACGCACCGCGCGGGCGGGGGCCTCGGGGTTGGCGGTGAGCTTCTGCACCTCCGAAGAGGTCAAGCTCCTGCGCGCCATCGAGCGGCTGATCAAAATCAGAATTCCGGCCCTTTCAGCCGACGGCACACCGTTGCAGGAAAAAGACCTTCCGCAGCCCACCCGCACCGCCAAACGCCCCGAGGGCGGCCGCCCCCAACCCCGC
>JALWPC010000623.1 GCA_026995265.1 Paracoccaceae bacterium | reverse complement strand
TCCATGGCCGAAATGCAGGGCGGCAGCTTTACCATTTCCAATGGCGGGGTGTATGGCTCGCTGATGTCATCCCCCATTCTGAACCCGCCGCAATCGGGCATTCTGGGGATGCACAAAATTCAGGAGCGACCCGTAGCGATGAACGGCGAGGTGGTGATCCGCCCGATGATGTATCTGGCGCTTTCCTATGACCACCGCGTGGTGGACGGCAAAGGCGCGGTGACCTTCCTTGTGCGCGTGAAAGAAGCGCTGGAAGACCCGCGGCGGTTGTTGATGGATTTGTAGAGCTACAACAAACGAAATGTAGGGTGGGTACTTGCACCCACCATCAGGGAAAGGGAATCCCAATGGCAGAGTATGACGTAATCATCATCGGCGGCGGCCCGGGGGGCTATGTGTGTGCCATTCGCTGCGCGCAACTGGGGCTGAAAACCGCCTGTGTGGAAGGGCGCGGGGCGCTGGGGGGCACCTGCCTGAATGTCGGCTGTATCCCCTCAAAAGCCTTGCTGCATGCCTCGCATAGCTACCACGAGGCCCATACGAATTTCGAGAAAATGGGGCTGATGGGCGGGGCGGTGAGCGTCGATATGGGCAAGATGATGGATTATAAGCAATCCGTGATTGACGCCAATGTCAACGGCATCGAGTTTCTGTTCAAGAAAAACAAGGTGGATTACCTGCGCGGCTGGGGGAAGATTACGGCCAAGGGCGAGGTGTCGGTGGATGGCAAGGCGCACAAGGCCAAGAACATCGTGATTGCCACTGGCTCGGAGGTAGCCCCGCTGAAAGGCGTTGAGGTGGACCAAGACACGGTGATTGATTCGACGGGGGCGCTGGCGCTCTCGGAAGTTCCGAAGCGGCTGGTGGTGATTGGGGCTGGCGTTATTGGCCTTGAGATGGGCAGCGTTTATGCCCGCCTTGGCACCGAGGTGACGGTGGTTGAGTTTCTTGACCATGTGACACCGGGCATGGATGCGGAAATCCAGAAAACCCTGCTCAGGAGCCTGAAAAAGCAGGGGATCAAGTTTGTGCTTGGCGCTGCTGTTTCGGGCGTTGAGGCCAAGGGCGGCGTGGCGACGGTCAATTATACCCTGCGCAAAAACGACAAGGCCGAGCGCCTGGAGGCGGAAAAAGTGCTGCTGGCCACGGGGCGCAGGCCGTTTACCGATGGGCTGGGGCTCGCCGAAATGGGCATTAAAACCACCCAGCGCGGGCAGGTGGAGACCGACGGCCATTGGCGCACCAATGTTGAGGGCATCTATGCGATTGGGGACGTGATCGCCGGCCCGATGCTGGCCCATAAGGCCGAAGACGAGGGCATGGCGGTGGCGGAAACAATCGCCGGCCAGGCGGGGCATGTGAATTATGACGTCATCCCGGGGGTGATCTATACCACGCCGGAAGTGGCCTCTGTGGGCAAAACCGAGGCCCAGCTCAAGGACGAGGGCCGCGCCTATAAGGTGGGCAAGTTCAGCTTCATGGGCAACGGGCGCGCCAAGGCGGTGTTTGGCTCGGAAGGATTTGTGAAAATTCTGGCCGACAAGGCTACCGACCGCGTGCTGGGCTGCCACGTGATGGGGCCCATGGCGGGGGAGCTGATCCACGAGATTTGCGTGGCGATGGAATTTGGCGCGGCGGCCGAGGACATCGCCCGCACCTGCCACGCCCACCCGACCTTTAGCGAGGCCATGCGCGAGGCGGCGCTGGCTTGTGGAGACGGGGCCATTCACGCCTGACCACCCGCGACCGACATCGGGCGCAGCAGGTTTGGCACATGAATCGGTTCGCCTGGGGTCAGGCTCCGGCAATGGCAGGTATTAGCCCGATACCAACCATAAAAGCAACGGGATGGTCACAAAGGAAACCACGGTTTGCACGGTGGAGATGGTGGCATAAAGCGGCGCATCCCCGCCCATTTTGCGGGCCAGCACATAGCCGTTCATGGCGGTGGGCACCGCCGCTGCGATCAGGAGCACATCCCGCTCCAGCCCCGTCACCCCGAAGGCATGGGCGACGCTTATCATCACCAGCGGGGTAAACAGGAGCTTACCCACGATGCCGATCAGCATTTCCTTGGACGGATGCAGCGCTGCCTTCAGGCTCAGCCCCGCACCAAGGGTGAGCAGCGACATGCCCAGCGCCGAGCGGCCCAAAAGGTCCAGCGCGCCCATTATCGGCGGCCACAGGGCCACCCCGTTCAGCGCCAGCCCCAGCCCGATACCCCAGATCAGCGGGTTCCTGACAATCGTCAGCCCCACCCCACGCAGGTTGGCTTTTTTGTCAGAAAATGCCGCCAGCACCATGATGTTGCTCACCTGCAATATCGGCACCAGCACCGCGAATATAATCGCGATCAGCGCCCCGCCCTCGGGGCCATAGAGGTTCAGCACAATCGCCAGCGCAATAAACCCGTGCCAGCGGGTAGTGGTTTGATAAATAGAGGAAAACTGCGGTGGCCTGGTGCCAAGTATCCGCCGCAGCAGCGGCCACATCGCCAGCATGGTGCCGCCAATAATCGCCACGCTCACCACAAGCGTCAAGGTAAACGCCCCCGCTTCAATGTTGCCAAGGTCCGCCTCGATCATGGTTTTGGCCAGAATCGCCGGAAACAGCACATAAAAGCACAGGTCCTCCACCGCGCTCCACTTATCCGCCGCAATAAACCCGCCCTTGCGCAGGGCAAAGCCGAGCACGATGAGGGCAAAAACCGGAAGGGTGGCTTG
>JALWPC010000622.1 GCA_026995265.1 Paracoccaceae bacterium | reverse complement strand
CGGCGCCGCGTGCGCCTGACCCGCGCGGGGGCGGCCCTGCTTGCCATCACCAACCGGATGTTTGATGCCAAGGCGCAGGCGATGGATTATCTCAACGAAACCAGAGCCCTGGCAGAGGGCACCCTGCGGCTGGTGGTGGATTCCGCCTATCACATCACCCCGGTGCTGCGGGCATTTCAGGCGCGTTACCCGCAGATCAAAATAACCCTGAGTGTTGGCAACTCCGGCGATGTGCTCGCCGCCCTGCGGGGATATACCGCCGAAATCGGCGTGCTGGGCGAGCGCCCGAAGGGGGATGAATTTGTGCTGCACCCGCTGGGGGAAACCCCGCTGATCGCCTTTGCCGCCAGGGCCGGGGCCTATGGCACCCGCACCCGCATGACCTATGCGGAATTGGCCGAGGCCCCGCTGGTGATGCGCGAACCGGGCTCGAAGACCCGCCAGCGGCTGGAGGCGGTGGCGGGGCCGCTGCCCGCGGCCATTGTCGCCGAAGGGCGAGAGGCGGTGCGGGAGATCGTGGCGGCGGGCAACGGGATCGGCTTTGTCTCCACCGCCGAATTCGGGCAGGATGCACGCCTGCACCCCATTGCTCTGCCCGCCCCCGCACCGACGATGCCGGAATCCCTGGTCTGCCTGAAGGCCCGGCAAGACCGCCGCCTGATCCGCGCGTTTATGGAGCTGGCCCGGGACCGGTTGCGCTTGCGCAACCTGCGCCGCCGAGGTGGCCCGCAGGGTCGCCGAGGCGGCGCACACCCGGAGCCCTCCCGAAACCCGCAATAAAGCGCTATCCGGAGGGTGACAACCGCCCCCGCCTCCCCTATGGTGCCGCCAAAGCAAAGGGGCCGCGCCATGACAGAGCAGACACACGACTTTCCGGCAGAGGAAGATTACGGCCTGAATGTCTCGCTGGTCGAGGCGGTGCTGGAAACCGTCGCGCAGGGTTCGCAGCAGCAGCTTCTCAGCCTGCTGGAGCCTCTGCACGAGGCCGATATTGCCGACCTTCTGGAGCAGATCAGCCCTTCCGAGCGCGAGGCCCTGCTCACCCTCTGGGGCCGCGAGATTGACGGCGAGGTGCTCTCGGAGCTCGAAGAAGGCCTCCGCGACGAGGTGATGCGCGACCTCCCCGATGATGTGCTGGCCGAGGCGGTGCGCGACCTGGAAACCGATGACGTGGTTTACCTGGTCGAGGACCTCGACGAGCCCCAGCAGGAAAAGCTGCTGGAAAAGCTCGACGATGCCGACCGGCTGGCGGTGGAACGGGCGCTCACCTATGACGAGGACAGCGCCGGGCGCCTGATGCAGCGCGAGGTGGTGGTGGCCCCCGAGCACTGGACGGTGGGCGACATCATCGACTATATGCGCAGCGCCGAGACCCTGCCCGAGAGCTTTTACGATGTGATCGTGGTGGACCCGATGATGCACCCCGTCGGCGAGGTCCGCCTGGCCACCATCATGGGCGCGGCCCGCGAGGTGCCCATTGCCGAGCTGATGGAAAAGGATTTCCGCACCATTCCGGTGGATCAGGATATCGAGGACGTGGCCTATGCCTTCAACCAGTATCACATGGTCAGCGCGCCGGTGGTGGACCACGAGGGGCGGCTTGTGGGCGTGATCACCATCGACGACGCCATGGACGTGCTGGAAGACGAGGTCGAGGAAGACATGAACCGCCTTGCCGGTGTGGGCGACGAGGACCTGACCGACAAGGTCTGGCGCATCACCCGGGCGCGGTTCCCGTGGCTGGCGGTGACGCTGTTTTCCTCGATGCTCTCGGCCACGGTGATCTCGCAATTCACCGATGCCATCGGCCAGATCGTGGCGCTGGCGGTACTGATGCCGATTGTCGCCTCCATGGGCGGCAATGCGGGCACCCAGACCCTGACCGTGGCGGTGCGGGCGCTGGCCACGCGAGACCTGACCTCGGCCAACGCCCTGCGGATTATCGGGCGCGAGGTGATGGTGGGGCTGCTCAACGGCATGGTGTTTGCGGCGCTCATCGGGCTGGCCGGCGGGCTGTGGTTTCAGGATGCGATGCTGGGCGCGGTGCTGGCGGTGGCCATGGTGGTCAATATGCTGGTGGCCGGGCTGGCGGGCATTCTGGTGCCGATCACGCTGGACAAGCTCGGGGCCGACCCGGCGCTGGCCTCGGGGGCCTTCGTGACCACCGTCACCGATATTGTCGGCTTTTTCGTCTTCCTCGGGCTGGCGGCGCTGATGCTGATGTGAGGGGCGTGTAAAGCCGTTTTCCGGGCTATTCCGGTTTCATCGGATAGATATTGCCTGACGACTTTAATTTGATCCCGGTTTTGATCCGCCCCGCCTCCGGGGCGAGGTTGGGGTGCCTCCGCCTGTTGAGGCATTTGCGCCTGCCGATACTGCGGACGCGCGGATATATGCCTATGATGACATGTCAAATATGACATGTCATCATAGGCATGTATTGATTGGCCGGAAGGAATATTTTGACTCAGCGAGCGAAGCCTTGGCGGCCGGACGCCGGAGGCCGCAGTTTTTCCGGTGCTGAAGCACCGGACCCGCGCCTCGCCTGCGGCTCGGCGGGGCGGCGCGTCCAACGTTGCACGGCTTGGCGAGATCGTGCCCGCGCCGCGCTGCGGATTTGGCGCTTGTGGCAGGGCCAAGCATTCGGCGTTCGCAACAAGCGCGGACGGTTGATGGCGGCGCTAGCATGGCGGTGCCACTTGTGCGATGGTTGGTGCGCCGCCA
>JALWPC010000621.1 GCA_026995265.1 Paracoccaceae bacterium | reverse complement strand
CGCGCTATGACGAGGCGCTTGTGGAGGCGGTCAAGGCGTTTCAGGCCGATAACACCCTCACGGCGGATGGCATTGTCGGGCCGCAAACCCTGACGGCGCTCAATTCCGATCCGTCTTTCCAGATGAAACAGGTGATCGTGAACCTCGAGCGCCGCCGCTGGCTGAATTATGACCTCGGGGCGCGGCATATCTTGGTGAACCAAGCCAATTTCACCGCTTATGTGGTGGATTATGGCTTGCCGACGCTGGTGACGCGGGTCGTGGTCGGCAAAACCAATGCAAAGTATCAAACGCCTGAATTCATTGATGAAATGACCCATATGGTGGTGAATCCGAGCTGGAATGTGCCGCAAACTATTGCCTCGCAGGAATATCTGCCGCAACTGCTTCGTGACCCAAGCGTTTTGACCCGCCAGAACATCACCATGCGGGTGCGGGGCACCGGCGAGCGGGTGGATGCGCGGCTGATTGATATGTCGCAATACACCGTGAACAACTTCCCCTTTGTGCTTCAGCAGCGCCCGGGTAGCCGCAATGCGCTTGGCAAGGTGAAGTTCATGTTCCCGAACAAATATAATATCTACCTGCACGACACCCCGTCAAAATCCCTGTTCAACCGCGACAGCCGCGCCTATAGCCATGGCTGCGTGCGGGTGCAGCGGCCGCTCGATTTGGCCTATACGTTGCTGGCGCCACAAACCGATGACCCGGAGGGTACCTTTCAGGCGGCGCGGGCAACAGGCCGTGAAACCCAGATCGACCTGGAAACACCGGTGCCGATTTATCTGACCTATCAGACCGTTTTCCTGGATGAAAACGGCGAGATCGCTTATCGGGTGGATGTCTATGGCCGTGACAAGCTGGTTTTTGATGCGCTGGCCGAAAAAGGCGTGACATTGCCGGAGATCGCAAGCTAAAACACCCCGAAGGCGGCCCTGTGCTGGGCCGTGCATCTTCGGGGGGCTTATGGCTTATACGGTAAAAGACATCGCAGCATCGCTCGGGGCCAAGGCCGTGGGCGATGTTTCTATTTTGCTCAGCGGGCCGGCGCAGCCGGAAATGGCCACAGCCGAACAGCTTGCGCTGGCGATGGACCCGAAGTTTCTGGACAATCTGGCGGCGGGGCGTGCCCGGGTGGCGGTGCTGCCCGAGGGGGCGGATTGGCAGGCGTTGGGGCTGGAAGCGGCGATTTTCGCGCCGCATCCGCGCTATGTGCTTAGCGGGGTCAACCGGATGTTCGCCCATCCGGTGGTGGCCCCCAAGGGCATTCACCCCACGGCGATAGTGGATGATAGCGCCGAGATCGGGGCGGGGGCTTCTGTCGGGGCATTTGTGACCATCGGCGCAGGGACGCGGATCGGGGCGAATGCGCGGATTTTGTCCCATGTTTCGGTGGCGGAAAACGCCACCATCGGCGCGGATTGCCTGCTTTATAACGGCGTGCGCATCGGGGCACGGGTGACGATTGGCGACCGTTTTATTGCCCAGCCCAATGCGGTGGTCGGCGGCGACGGGTTTTCCTTTGTCAGCCCCGAGCCCGGCGCGGTGGAAGCGGCCCGGGCGGGGCAGCAGCCCGAGGCGGGGGCGGAGCCCAAGCACGGCTTTGCCCGCACCAATTCGCTGGGCGCGGTGACGATTGGCGACGATGTGGAGCTGGGCGCGGGCAGCACCATTGACCGTGGCACGATTGTTGACACCACCGTAGGGGATGGCACCAAGATTGATAACCTCGTGATGCTTGGCCACAATGTGCGGGTGGGGGCGCATTGCCTGCTCTGCGCGCAGGTGGGCATCGGCGGCAGTTCTGTGGTGGCGGACAGGGTGATTCTCGGCGGGCAGGTGGGCGTGGCGGACCATGTGAATATCGGCACCAATGTGGTGGCGGCGGGCAAGGCGGGGATTTCCTCCAACGTGCCGCCCAACCGCTTTATTATGGGCAATCCGGCGATAAAGGCCGAGGCCAATGTGGAAAGCTACAAAGCCTATCGGCGCCTGCCCAGGCTGGTGGCCAAGGTGGAGGCGTTGCAAAAACAGGTTTCAAAACTGCTCGGGAATGCGTAGGGTTTGGCAAAGTATAAGAGGGGCGAAATGGCCGTGGATGTGGCAGAAAAGGTGATCGCGATATTGGCCGAGCAGGCGATGATCGAGCCTTCCGACGTGGCCCTTGAGGACACGCTGGAAAAGCTCGGGATTGACAGCCTCGGGCTGGTCGAAACCGTGTTCGCCATTGAAGAAACCTTTGATGTGCACGTGCCGTTTAATGCCAATGAGCCGGGCAGCAAGGCCTTTGACATTAGCTCGGTGGCCAGCATTGTGCAGGCTGTCGAGGCATTGATTGCCGAGGCGGAATAGGTGAGGCGGGTTGTTATAACCGGCATGGGGGCAGTCTCGGCGTTGGGCATGAGCGCGCGGGAAACCATGGACGCCATGGCGGCGGGGCAATCGGGGATTTCGGCGCTGGAGTTTGAGGATGTCGAGCGGCTGCAAATCCGCATTGGCGGGCAGATACATGGCTATGATGAGGCCGCGCATTTCAGCCGTCAGGAGCTTGGCTTCTATGACCGTTTCACCCAATTCGCCATTCTGGCAGCGCGGGAGGCGGTGGCGCAGTCGGGGGCGGCGCTGGCGGGGCCGCAATGCGGTGTGGTGCTGGGCACCTCGGGGGGCGGGCTGCACACGCAAAACGAGAATTTCCGCAAGGTGTTTGCGGAGGGCAAAAACCGCGTGCACCCGTTTGTGGTGCCGCG
>JALWPC010000620.1 GCA_026995265.1 Paracoccaceae bacterium | reverse complement strand
GCCTGCGCCGCCTCGGCATCGGGGCTGAATCTCCCCAGCACATAAGAGAGCTTCCCCTCGGCCTGGAGCGCCACATTGCAATGATGGTCACAGCCCATCAGGCAGGATTGCCGCCGCACGGTCATGCCCTCGCCCGCCAGCGCCTCCACATGCGCGGCCAGCATTTCTCCGCCGGTTTTGCCCTCCAGCAGCTTCTGGTCGGTCGAAAAATTGCAGGTGTCGCAAACGGTAATGGTGGTCATATTATCCCCTCAGGTTTTCTACCCACTTAACCGCTTGTGCCACGGTTTCAACCGTTAAAACCGCTGGCAGCCGCGGCCTGTTCACCATAATCACCTGAACCCCGAGCGCGGCCGCCGCCTCCAGTTTCGCACTGGTCGCCGCTCCGCCCGCGTTCTTGCTGACAAGATGGCTGATTTTATGGCGGCGCATTAGCGCCAGTTCACCTTCAAGCGCGAAGGGTGGGCGTTGCAACACCACCTCACCATGTGGCGGGCGGTTTGCCGGTGGTTCTATGCTTCGCGTCAGGCACCACATATCCCCGCGGCCCAGAAACGGGCCGAGGGAGCGGCTGCCAACGCTCAAAAACACCCGCGCCGCCGCCGGAATAGCCATGGCCGCCGCCCCCAGATCCGCCACCTCCTGCCATTCGGGCCTTCGCGGCCATGGGGGGCGCTCGAGGCGGAGCAATGGCATATCCAGCGCTTTTGTGGCCGCAAAAGCATGGGCGCTCATACGGGCCGCAAACGGGTGGGTTGCATCAATCACTGCCCCGATGCCTGCCCCACGCAAATAAGCGGCCAGGCCCGCCGACCCGCCAAATCCGCCCACCCTGTGGGGATGTGCCAGCGGCGCTTTCGTGGCCCCCGCCAATGACAGCACCGCCCGTGCCCCCAGGGAAGCGCACAAATCCCGTGCCTCGGCCGTGCCGCCCAGAACCAGAACGGTCAAAACCCCGTCTGTGCCAGCACAGCCCCCGCACGATCCACGATAATCACCTCTATCGCCACCGCGCCGCGCACCGTCGCCTCGGCCTGCGCCTTAGCTTTGAGCGCCACCGCCTCGGCCAGGGGCGTCCCGGCGATCTGGTAGGCCTCCAGCGCGGTGTTGGCCCTTGCCACCTCTGCGACGCCCGAAAGTGCCGCCAGCGCCTCGAAATCCACCGCTGATCGCTTTGAGTGCAGGTCCATCGCCCCCTGCGCCAGCTTGGTGATCTTGCCAATCCCCCCCGCAATCGTCAGCCGCTCAACGGGGTGGCGGCGCAGATATTTCAACGTGCCGCCAACAAAATCGCCCATATCGAGGCAATCTTCCTCCGGCAGCCCGTAAAGCCCCCGCGCTGTGGTCTCCGAGGTCGCCCCTGTCGCCGCGATCAGGTGCGCGCGCCCCAAGGCCCGCGCCACATCGACGCCTCGGTGAATAGAGGCAATCCACGCCGAACAGGAAAACGGCCGCACGATCCCCGTGGTGCCCAGAATCGACAACCCGCCGACAATCCCAAGCCGCGGATTCCACGTTTTCGCCGCCAGAGCCTCGCCCCCCTTCACCGAGATTTCCACGTCAAAATGCGGGGTCTGCCCGCCCAGAACATCGGCAATGGCGGCGTCGATCATCTGCCGCGGCACGGGGTTAATAGCCGGCTCTCCTACAGCAATCGGCAAGCCCGGTTTGGTGACGGTGCCCACGCCCTCGCCGGCCAGAAACCGCAGGCCGTTTGCCCCGCGCGAGACCTTGGCGCAAATCAGCGCTCCGTGGGTCACATCCGGGTCATCTCCCGCGTCCTTAATTATGCAGGCCCGGGCCCAGCCCTCACCCTCTTCCCTATGCTCAAGGGCAAAGCGCGGCTCCTCCCCCCTTGGCAGGGTGATGGACACAGGGTCCAGAAACCCGCGCCCGAGCAGTGCCGCACAGGCGCTCTTGGCCGCCGCCGCCGCACAGGCCCCCGTCGTCCAGCCGCGCCGAAGTGTTTTGGTTTGCTCTGTCATCGGGTTTCAGGGGTAAAGGCTTACGCTAGCTTTGGCAAGGAGCGCCATACTCGCCCCCATCCCCGCCGAGCGCAGCGAGGCCACACGCGCATTCAATTCTAACCGAGCCACAATTCACTGCCTCTCGCTACGCTCGAACGCGAATTGTGGCATAGTTTTTTTGAGGAATTGAAAACGCTAATGCCAGCGGCAGGCATTTTCAGCTTGCCTGAAAATGTGCTTTGGCTGAGGGGGGCCTTTAGGCTCCCCGAAGTCAAAGCAGGCCCGGAGCTGTCGGGCAGTCCCGAGCGTGGGCCTCCTCGGCGACCCTGGACCAGCAATTTGTAGGCAAAATTGCGCAAAGTAACGGGCCACCTCGTCGGCCCATGCGGCGCCTTCGGCTTGCAGGGGTCAGCTCTTACCGCGCTGCTTGTGCTCTTCCAGCCGCGGCATGATTTCCACAAAATTGCAGGGGCCTTGGCGATAATCAAGCTGATGCACCAGAATTTCGTCCCAACCATCCTTGCAGGCCCCGGGGGAGCCGGGCAGGGCGAAGAGATAGGTCCCCCCCGCCACCCCCGCACAGGCGCGCGATTGCGTCACCGAAGTGCCTATTTTCGGGAAGGAAATCATCGTGAACAAGGTGCCGAAGGCCTCGATTTCCTTCTCGTAAACATCCCGATGCGCCTCCACCGTCACATCCCGCCCCGTCAGGCCGGTGCCACCGGTGGAGATCACCACATCCACATCGGGCGCGGCCACCCATGCCCGCAGCTTGTCGGCCACCTCGCCGCGCTCGTCGCGCAC
>JALWPC010000619.1 GCA_026995265.1 Paracoccaceae bacterium | reverse complement strand
CCACGCAGTTTTTTTAAAAGCCTCGCCATTGTGCGAGGCTTTTTTGGGGCCGGTGTTTTCGGCGCAGTATTGTAAGTTTTCTGAAAGAGCGCACGGCAATTCACCCATGGATTGCAGAAGATCACCCATGGGTAGAAACACACCTACATTCCTAGGTATGTAGTTTTGAATGAAGTAGAAAAAATGTCGTAATAACAATTTCTTGCGCTTGTGAGAGGCGGGGGAAGTGGAAGCGAAAAATGTTCCTTAATTCAAAACCTTTTGTTTGATTTCCTGAACAGATAAACACCTGCCAGCACGAGCGGGACGGGCGCGGTGCAAAGCCGGGCCAAATCGCTCAAAGCGGCAGCGGGGCTTGCGCGCCTTGCTTTAGCTCGATCTCGTTGGCGGCGATCTTATCGCTGGGGGGCACCGGATAGTCGCCGCTGAAACAGGCGTCGCAATATTGGGGTTGGTCGGCGTTGCGGGGCGCCCCTTGTGTGACGGCCCGATACAAGCCGTCGATGCTGATAAAACGCAGGCTGTCCACCGCGAGGTGCATTTGCATTTGCGCTTCCGTCATGCTGCTGGCCAGCAGCTTGCTGCGCTCCGGCGTATCGACGCCATAAAAACAGGGCCACATAGTGGGGGGGCTGGCGATGCGGAAGTGGACTTCCGCCGCCCCCGCATCCTTGAACATCTCGCGGATCTTCACCGTGGTGGTGCCGCGCACCACGGAGTCATCCACCAGAATCACCCGCTTGCCCGCAATCAGGGCGCGGTTGACGTTGAGCTTCAGGCGCACGCCCATATTGCGGATCTGCTCGGTGGGCTCAATAAACGTGCGGCCCATATACTGGTTGCGGATGATGCCCATGGCGTAGGGGATGCCGCTTTCCTGGGCATAGCCGATGGCCGCAGGGGTGCCGCTATCGGGCACGGGGCACACCAGGTCAGCCTCTACGGGGGCTTCTTTGGCCAGCTCCGCCCCGATGCGGCGGCGGGTTTCATAAACCGAGCGGCCACCGAGGATGCTGTCGGGGCGGCTGAAATAGACGTGCTCGAAGATGCAAAAGCGCGGTGGCGCTGCGGCAAAGGGATAGCTGCTCTCGATTTGGCTGCCGGTGATCACCACCATCTCGCCCGGCTCGATCTCGCGGATGAACTCGGCCCCGATGATGTCGAGCGCGCAGGTTTCGGAGGCGAGCACATAGGCCTCGCCCAACTTGCCCAGCATCAGCGGGCGCACGCCAAGGGCATCGCGCACGCCGATCAGCTTGGTGCGGGTCATGGCGATGACGCTGAACGCGCCTTCAACCCGGCGCAGGGCATCCTTGAGGCGCTCGGGGATGTTGGCCTGGAAGCTGCGCGCCATGAGGTGGACAATGCACTCGGAATCCGAACTGCTCTGGAAAATGGAGCCATGCTGGATAAGCTCGCGGCGCAGGGCATCGGCATTGGTCAGGTTGCCGTTATGGGCAATGGCGACGCCACCCATGGCCAGTTCGGCAAACAGCGGCTGCACGTCGCGAATCGCGGTCTGCCCTTTGGCCCCGCTGGTGGAATAGCGCACATGGCCGATGGCAAGCTGCCCCGGCAGGGTTTCCATCAGCGAGGCCTTGGTGAAGTTATCGCGCACATAGCCAAAGCGGCGGGCGGAGTTGAAGCCCGCGTTGGGGGCGTAAGACACAATGCCCCCCGCTTCCTGCCCACGATGCTGGAGCGCATGCAGCCCCAGCGCCACGAAATTTGCCGCTTCCGCCACGCCATTGATCCCGAAAATCCCGCATTCCTCCTTGAGCTTGTCGCCGTCAAACGGCAGGCTGGGCAGGCGGGGGAAGTGCAGGTTGGTCATGGACGCGGCCTTGTTTCAAAGGGAAACCTTGCGCGCCTTATAGACGCGCAAATCCGCTCTGTCACCTGCGTTTCTTTAGTTATTTGTCGCAGGGGCCGGGGCATCGGCCGGAACCGTGCACACGCTGGTGATTTCGTCAAACTTTCCGATAAACCATCCCGGAATGGAAGAAGTTTCGACCTGCGTGGCGAGGCGGTCCTGGGATTCAGCGAGCAGGGCCTTGGTTTTGGAATCTTCCACGATTCGGATACCGTCGCCGGTGGCGATGAACTGGTCATACACAAACAGCCCGACGATAATCAGCAGCACCCCGCGCGCGAGGCCAAAGACAAAACCGAGGGCACGGTCAATAACCCCCAGAGCCGACTTGGACACCATACCGGCAAGCAGCGGTGTGAACAGTGAAATGACAACCAGCGCCACGATGAAGATAAGGATAAACGAAATGACCAGTGCAATTTCGCAGCTATCGCCGACGAGGCCGTTAACGAACGGGATTTCAAAGACAAGGTCTTTGCCCTGGGGCGCAAAAATAAAGGCGATTATGGCCGCGCCGCCCCAGCCGACAATGGACAGGGTTTCCCGCACCAGCCCGCGCGCATAGGCCAGAAAGCCCGAAATCAGGATGATAGCCGCCGCCACGCCGTCGATGATTGTTAAGTCCTGCATTGCCAATGTCCCTTTATTACTCGTCTATATGCCCAAAATAGGAGCCGATGAAACTGGTTATATCGTCAAACTTTTGCACGCTTATGCCTGATTCGCCCACAGTCTTCATTAAAGAAGGTGCAAAAGCGGCGGAAAACCCCAGTTTTTCGGCTTCTTTCAGCCGATTTTCGGGCTGGGAGATGGGGCGCAGGGCGCCCGACAGGCTGATTTCGCCAAAACAAACGCTATCGGGGGGCATGGCTTTATCCTGCCGGGCCGAGAGCAGGGCGGCGGCCAC
>JALWPC010000618.1 GCA_026995265.1 Paracoccaceae bacterium | reverse complement strand
GACCTACAGGCTTAGTTTCCGTTTATAACCGCTTGTAGCGCGGCAGCTTTGGCGGGGGCGATGCGTTGGAGCAGGGCGAGCATATTATTGGCCATTTGCCCGTTGCCGGCTCGATGGGCGATTTCGCCCACGGCTTCGTAATGGGTAGCGGCTTTGGCGAAATCTCCGAGGTTGTAATATAGGTTACCCACCTCGCCGTGCAGGTCGGCATTGTCGGGGAAGTCGGCGGTTAAGGCTTCATAGAGCCTGGCGGCGTCGGCGGGTTTGCCCTGGCTGAACACCTCGCGGGCCTTGGTCCAGCGGGTGACCAGATCATCCTGTGCGGGGGCTGGCGTGGGGGCTGGGGCGGCGGCGGACGGAGCGGCGGTTTCACCGAAATATTGCGGGGTGATCTGGCTGCCAAAGGCGGGGCGGGCGTTGGCGGGCTGTGACGCGGCCGGGGCTGGTTGCGATTGGGCTTCTGCTTCTGCTTCTGCTTCTGCTTCGGGAGCCTTTGCAGCGGGAGCGGAAGCGGGTGCGGCAGCGACAGCGGCGTCTTCCTGCGCTGCGGGTGTGGCGATGGGCAGGGCAATCGGGTGGGCAAAGGCCGGATCTTCGGGCGGGTTGATGGCGGCCATGATCTCATCGCGTTTAAGAAAGGCGAAAATGGCGGCCCCCACGAGGGCGTAAATGGCGATCAGGCGGACAAATGGCATCATCATCATGGTGTTAATCCCCGTAAATTTCCTGTGCGAGTGCATCGAGTTCGAAAGCGGCTTTGCCCGAAGGCTCCAGCTCGTTCACCGCCAGCCCCTCGGAAAAGGAGCGCCGGAAGGCCAGCCGCTGCACCAGTTTGGCCTTTAGCGGCTTGATGGTGCCAAGCATGCCGAGCGCCTCGAAGGCTTCGGCATTCTCGCGCGAGCGCGGGTGTGGATCGGCGCGGTTGATGAAGGCGCGCACGCTGGGCATTCGCGCCTTGCCGCGCTCTTTTTTGATGATTTCAAGGAAGCGCTGGGTGGCCCAGATATCGGCCTGCGAGGGGGTGACCGGAATAACGACCTGCGAACAGGCACGGATGGCGTCGCCCACGGCGGACATATCCGAGGTGCCCACGTCAATCAGCCAGTCGCCGCGCGCCTTGCCCTTGGCGGGCAGACTGTGCACCACCTTCAGGCCGGGCTCTATGCCGTCTTCATCGCGAATGGCGGCCACGTCGGTCACCGTGCGCTGGGGGTCGAGGTCGCAGACGGTCACCTTGTGGCCCTGGGCAATGCGCCACATCGCCATGTTGAACACCACCGTGCTTTTGCCGGTGCCGCCCTTGAAATTCGCATAAAGTGTCAGCATGGGTTACTCCTGTGGGGTCTCGATGCGCTGCCACCCATCTGGCACTGTAAACAGGCGGGGGTCAACCTCGCCGACGGTAATATTTTGCAAATGGCGCTGGGTGCCGTCGGGCAATGTCTCCCGCAGCACCAGTTTCAGCTCCGGGTCATACCACCATTCATTGCGCAGGGTGGCCGCGCCCTGGCGGGAAACCTCGGTTACCCAATGCTCGGCCTCGCGGCCCTCTAATGTTTGGCGGCCAAGGAAGGTCATCTGCAAGAGGGTGCCGTTGGACATCTCCTGCCGGAGCGCGCGCTTGCGGGTCGGGTCCCAGAGGATGATCATCTGGTTCGGGTCGCCCGTAGCGCCGATATGCCAGCGCTCGACAGGGATGCTCTGGTAAACCTCCAACCCGAGACGGGTGCATTGCAGACCGTTCGCTTCGGCCTCGGCGGGGCAGGGCGGGGTGTAGCTGTCGGCAAATTCTTCGGGCTGCTTGGGGCCGCGCTGTTCCAGATAGGTGTGCGTGTCGGGATAGAGCACATAGGTGAGGCCCTCGGTGGGGCGCAATATCTGGATGATGTGCTGGCCGTTCTGGGTGAATTCGAGCCGCAGAAACTGGCCGGATTTGGTGATTTTGCCAGAACGGTCGGGCTGGTCGGGTGCGGTTTGCACCGTTTCGGCGGTGTAGGATGGCTGGGATTGGGCGAGCGCGGGGCCGCCAAGGGTGAGCGCACCAAGAAGAGCTGATAGCAGGCGGATTTTCATCTCGGCAGGCTCCGGTTGGCAGGCTCCAGAAAAGGGAAATCCGCCCCCTGTGATCAGGGGGCGGATAAAGTCGGTATTACTCAGAAGCGGCCGGTGCAGCAGGGGCCTCGGCGGGGGCTTCCATCGGGGTGATTACGATGGGGTAAGGACCATTCGGACCCATCATCATCAGCTGGCCGTTGGGGCCCATGAAGATGCCCAGGTTGTTGCCGCCATAGCCGTTGCCATAGCCATTGCCCTGGCCGGAACCCTGACCTTCGCCAGCACCGGAACCTTCGGCGGAGCCGTTGAAGCCAAAGGTGAAGTTGCCTTTGCCGTTACCGTTGGAGTTGCCGTTGAACGGGCCCCAGTTGTTGTTCCAGCCGTTGCCCCAGCCGTTGTTGCCCCAAGGGGTCCAGCCGTTGTTCCAGCCGTTGCCGCCCCAAGGGGTCCAGCCGTTGTTCCAGCCATTGCCGCCCCAAGGAGCCCAGCCGTTGTTGTAGCCGTAGCCAGGGCCGTAGTATTGTGCAGAAGCTTCGGTTGCGGCAACAGCGCCCAAACCAGCTACGATAGCGGCAGAAATAAGAATTTTACGCATAGTATCCTCCAGCGTTGTCCCTGTTCCAGTTGAAGTTCAGGCTCAGGGACAATCGCCAGAAACTTCTTCACTTTACCGCCGTAGCGGCCTGTTTTCTTAACTACCAGAACCGGATTGCAACCGGGCCGAAGCCAAATTGCAAAGGCTGATAGCCTCCTCCAAAACCATTGCCAAAACGGGGCATGGCCAAACTCATGCGAATACTTGGGAAGCTGAAGAAGTCTTCATATCTTCTAATATTCGAATACGTATCAACATATGCTAATTCTTGCACATAAGAAGATGACAAAATGCCGCGAGGCTGAATTTGCCCGAAATCCCTTGTTTTACTTGCCATAGTTGGCGCAATAGTTGTGCTTTCAGCTTCCGTCATCGGGTCTATACTTGGGTAAAGGTGCTGGAAAAGCGCCTTCGGGGCATAGGTTTCGGCATTCGCAATTTGCGGCGCGAGTCGCAAAATGGGCGCAGATTCGACATATCGCAGTGGCAGGGCGGGGCTGGCATTTGCATCCCAAACGCTGTTGGGTGCGGCCAAAAGGGGCGCAGAGGTGGTAAGCAGTGCGGCGATGAGCGCGTTAGCGGAAATCCGTTTCATAATTGTCCTTTCTGCACAACGGCGGGTTGGCCGTGCTTAAGGGGTCGGCCACTTTGGCGGCGTGGCCGGAATGGCTGGCGCAGCCCGCCCGCCACCTGGGGTCGTCGCCCAGGTGTTGGCGCGCGCGTGCGACTGAATTTGGGCGGGCCCTTGCCCGGGCAGAGGGGCCCAACGGGGTGGGCCCGGGGTGAAGCCGGGGGTGGTATACACGGAATAACCCGGCGTTGCGGTTTGTGGCGTCACATTGGTTGGAACATCGGTGATAAAGCGCGGCGGGCTGGACGGGGTCTGCATCCAGTATGGCGACGGCTGGGCCATTGGGGCGGCCGGAAAGGGCATGGCGGGCGTTGCCGGTGTCTGGCCCGAGGGGGCCGTTTGCCCCGCCGGTGCACCCGGAAATTGTGGGTTGGCAAACGGGTATTGCGGCGCGGGCATGGTGAGAAACGGGCTCTGGCCCGGGGGTATAAATGGCTGTGGCAGCGGTGCACCATAGCCATAGCCATTATTCCCGAACATGTCGGGGAACATCCCGCCGAAAGTATAGCCCGGCGGGCTGTTATATTGCGCCACGGCCGGAAGCGGGGCCAGACAGGCAAGGGCTGCAATCAGGCGGAGCGGGGCTTTCATCGGGTCAACCCTCGCCCGTTGGCTTGATGCGGATGCCCCTGCGCCCCGTAGGTTTTTTGCCCCGCGCAGTCGCCGCTGTCTTTGGCTTGGTTGCGGCCTTGGGCTTGGTCGCCGCTTTGGCTTTGGGCGCGGGCTTTGCCTTGGCTTTGGCCGCCGCCTTGGCCTTTGGCGCGGTTTGCGCTTTGGCCTTGGAGGTTGCCGTTGCCGTTGCCGTTGCTTCGCCTTTGGCATTGCCTCTGGGCTTGGTTGCCTTGGGGGTGGCTTTCTGCGGTGCATTTGCCGTTTCCGCCTTCGGAGCCGCTTTGGCTTTGGCTTTGGCGGTTGCCTTGGGGGCTTTGCTCTTCGGTTTGGCCGCAGATTTCGCTTCGGATTTCGCCTCAGCCTTTGCGGTTTCCGCCTTCGGGGCCGTCTTTGCGGCTGCTGGCGGTGCGGCCACCTGTGCCTCGGGCGCGGCAGGGGCAGGGGCTGGGCGCGTGGGCGCGGGGCTTTGCGGCGGGGCCGAAGGGCCGCTATCCTTGCGGCCAAACAGGCTGAAAATCTTCTTGAAGAAGGTGACCACCAGCAGGCCGATGGTCAGGATAATCAGCCAGATGAAATCTCCCAGCGCCAGCAGGCCGCGCCAGAAGGCACCGCTTTTGTGGCGGTCGGTGATCGGGGCGGACAGCTTTTCCTTTGGCTCCGGCATGTCACAGGATTCACACAGCGCCTTGCGGAAGCTCACACAGCCCAGCGGGATCACCACCAGAGTCAGCACGGTAGATACCGCCCCGCCAAACATCAGCGACACCGCCATGCCCTGGAAGATCGGGTCGCTCAGGATTACCGAACTGCCGATCACCAGCGCCAGCGCGGTGATGATGATGGGCCGCGAGCGGGTGGCGCAGCCGTTGATCACCGCATCCACCACCGGCACGCCGCGTTCCACTGCCGCGCGGGAGAAATCCACCAGCAGGATCGAGTTGCGCACAATAATCCCCGCCAGCGCAATAAACCCGATCATCGAGGTGGCGGTGAATGGTGCGCCCAGTAGCCAGTGGCCGGGCACAATGCCGATCAGCGTCAGCGGAATGGGGAACATCACAATCGCGGGCATGGTGAAGTTGCCAAACTCCCAGACCACAAGAATATAGATCAGCACCAGCGCCGCGCCAAAGGCAATGCCCATGTCGCGGAAGGTGACATAGGTCACCGTCCATTCGCCGGTCCATTCCAACGCCGATTTCAGACTGTCGGCAGGGGGGCCGATATAGTTGGTGTCTACGCGCACCCCATCGGGCGCAGTGTAGCCATCCAGCAGTTTTTCCATTTCCAGAATGCCGTAAATCGGCGCGCCAAGGCGGCCGGTGACCTCGCCGGTCACATATTCCACCGCCCGCAGGTCCTTGTGATAGATCGGGTCATCCATCTGGAAGGGCTCGAAATGGCCAAGCTCGGTGAGCGGAATCATCGTGCCCGTCGCCGTTGGCACTGGCAGTTGCCCGATGCGTCCAAACTGGCTGCGCAGGGCCAGCGGCATTTGCAGGATGATAAAGCGCGGCTCCAGGGCGCGGTCCATTTTGGTGTCGCCCAGAATAAAGCCGCCCATGGCCATTTCAAGTTGCCGGTTGATGGTTTCCACCGACACCCCGCGCCGCGAGGCTTTCTCGCGGTTGATCACAAAGCGCCAGCTTTCATAGGGCATTTGCAGGTAGCTGTCGGCATCGGTAATGGTGTCTGCCTTGGCAAACAGCCCCTCTATATCCTTGGCCACCTGGCGGCGCATTTCGGCGGTGGGGCCGTAAACCTCGGCGACCATGGTTTGCAGCACCGGCGGCCCGGGGGGCATTTCGATGACCTCGATGCGCGCGCCCAGCTCTGCGGCCAGCGGTGTGAGCATTTCCCGCGCGGCCACGGCCAAGGTGTGGGAATCCCGCTCGCGGTCGGTTTTATGCTGCAATTGCACCTGAATGTCGCCCATCCAGGGCTTGTTGCGCAGGTAGGTATGGCGCACCAGCCCGTTGAAGTTGAACGGGCTGGCGGTGCCGACATAGGTTTGCAGTGCCGTCACCTCGGGGATGTTTTGCAGTTTGGCCGCCAACTGGCTGACCACATTGGCCGTGACCGGCAGGGCGGTGCCGTCGGGCATATTGACGGTGACGTTAAACTCGGGCTTGTTGTCATTGGGCAGCATTTTCACCGTTACCGACGTGGTGTAAAACAGGAAAAGGCTGGCCATGAACACAAAGATCAGTCCGGCGGCAAAGCTCCAGCCCACGATGGGCCTGGTGATCAGCGGCACCAGCAGCTTGCGGAAAAACCCGTGCAGCCATTCGGCCTGCCGATGCTCACTTTTCTGCGCCTTTTCAAGGCTTTTCATGTTGGGCTTAATGCGCTGCGCCAGCCACGGGGTGAAGATAAACGCCGCAAACAGTGAAAACAGCATGGCGACCGAACCAAGCGCCGGAATCGGGGCCATATAGGGGCCCATCATGCCGGTGACAAAGCCCATGGGCAGCAGGGCCGCGATCACTGTAAAGGTGGCAAGGATGGTCGGGTTGCCCACCTCGCGCACCGCATCCACCGCGCAATTTTCCGAGCATTCGCCGATTTCCAGCCAGCGGCGATAGATGTTTTCCACCACCACAATGGCGTCATCCACCAGAATCCCGATAGAGAAGATCAGCGCAAACAGGCTGACGCGGTCGATGGTAAAGCCAAGGATGAAGGCGGCAAACACCGTCATCAGAATCACGATCGGGATCACGATCAGCACCACCACGGCGGCGCGCACCCCAAGTGTGAGCCAGATCAGCAGCGTCACCGCACCTGTCACCACAAACAGCTTGAAGATCAGCTCGTTGACCTTCTCATTGGCGGTGTCGCCGTAGTTCCGCGTAACTTCCACATTCACGTTATCCGGAATCAGCGTGCCTTTCAGGCTTTCCACCTTTGCCAGAATTTCATCGGCAACCGACACCCCGTTGGAGCCGTTTTTCTTGGCGAAGGCAATTGTTACGGCCGCCGCGCCGTTGGGGGCGCGCTCGGCAGAACTGTGCAGGTCATCATACGCGGGGCCGGTATAATAGCTGACAATATTGCTGGCGTCCCCCGTGCCATCAGTCACCAGCGCAATGTCGCGAATATAGGTTGGCGAGCCACTGGCCACGCCCACCATCAGGTTTTCAACGTCTTGCTTGGTGCGCAGAAAGTCTCCGGTGAAGATGGTAAAGCTGGTTTGCCCGCTTTCCACCGCGCCCACATCCCGCGCGGCATTGGCGTTGCGGATGGTCTGCGCCAGCTCATCCAGCCCAATGCCAAACCCCGCCAGCCGCTCGGGGAAAACCTCGATGCGAATGGCGTTACTCCGGCCGCCCACTACAAAGCTTTGCGCGGTGTTATCCCCTTGTTTGACCGCCTGAATCACATCCAGCCCCAGCGAGCGCAGGGCGGCGTCGTCAACCGAGTGTGACCAGAGCGTGAGGGTGACCACCGGCACATCATCCACCCCCTTGGGCTTGATCAGCGGTTGGGAAACCCCGGGTGGAATCGCATCCAGATTGGACTGAATCTTGCTGTTGAGCTTCACAAGACTTGGCCCAAGTTCCTCGCCGACGTCAAACTGCACCGTGACCATGGCCCCGCCGCGCTCTGACATGGAGTAGACATGGTCCACCCCCGGGATTTCCGAGAGCATCCTTTCCAGCGGCTCGGTAGCCAGAGAGGAAACCTGAACGGCCGTCGCCCCGGGATAGGAGAAGAAAATATCGACCATCGGCACCGAGATTTGCGGATCTTCCTGCCGCGGAGTGGCGATAAGGCCCATAACGCCCAGCCCAAGGCAGGCCACCAACAGCAAAGGCGAAAGCGGCGAGGTGATAAACCCTTTGGCCATAGCCCCCGCCAGGCCGAGCTTGGCCTTGAATCCGGCCTTTGGCGCGGCGTTGTTTTCTGCGTCACTCATGTTAAACCCTCCCGAAAGCGTGAATTAGTTGCCACCCGAAACCAGCGTGGCAGGAGGGTTGAGAATGACGGTCTCGCCGCCGCTCAGGCCCGAAATCACCGAGACCCGATCATCCCCGACAGGGTAGCCCACGCGCACAAGGCGCAGGCTGGGTTCGCCGTTTTCCAGCACGAAAACCGAAGGCAGCGAGCCGCGCCAGACCAGCGCGGCCGTGGGCACTGCCGCCTGGCCTTGCACTGGGATAGAGGTATCGGGCACCGTCACCTCGACATACATCCCCGGGCCGCCCGGGGTGCCATAGGGGAGGTCGAATTTCACTTTCACCGTATGGCGCGCCTGATCGGCAATCGGGAAGATTTGCGCCACGCGGGCCTCGACGGGTGCGCCGCCTATATCCAGCCGTGCCTGCACGATAGCCCCTTCTGTAAGGCCGGCCGCCAGCCGCACCGGCACATCGGCTTCCACCCGCAGGTAATCGGTATAGGCAAACACCATCAGCGGCATTCCGGGCTGGACGTTATCCCCAACCTCCACCATACGCTGGGTGATGATACCGTCAAAAGGGGCAAGCTGGGTGGCGTCGCGCAGTTGCACATCCAGCGCCTCGACCATGGCCTGCGCCTGCATCAGCCCGCTTTTCGCCTGATCCACGCCGGAGGTTTGCGCGTAAAGGTCCGCCTGTCGCTCCAGCGCCGAATTGCTTTGCCCCATGGCATCGGAGAAGCCGCGGGTGAAGAACTGGTCAAACATGCTGGGCACGCCCATGCCGGGGAAGCTGGACACCGAATTGGAGCGCGGCGAGTAAAGCTCGCGCGTGTATTGCATTTGCGCGTTTTGCAGGGCCGCCTGCGCCTGATAAACCCGCGCAAGGGCGGCGTTGCGCTGGGCGACAATATCGGCGTCATCTATGGTGACAAGGGTTTCGCCCTCGGCCACACGCGTGCCCTCAAGCCCCGCCATGGAGGTGACAGCCCCCGGGATTTGGGCCGAAATCGTCACTTCCTTAAAGGGAACGACCGTGCCTCCCACCGTGGCCGCGCCGCCAATTTCAGAGGTGGTTACCGTTGCGGTTTGAAACTGCGTCTCCTGTGCGCCTGCGCTTGCGGCCGCAACCATTGCCACGCCAACCAGCGCTGAAAGCTTTACAATTCCCTGCATCCGTCTCCCCTTACATGCCGTGCGCCGCCCGGGCGCGTTGCTATCCACTATAGCTGACTGTATTTATAAATCTATTCTTTACGCACACCCAGCTTAATTTGATTCCCCTCAACCATATACACATATTAGAATATGAATACATGGCATTTTGCCCCACGGTTAGAAGGGCATTACATTCCCCCACATATAGGACATCGGCTGCCGGAACGCATAGGCAGCAGTGCCAAGATCATAAGCCATTTTCCCGACCGATTGCGACATGTTCAGCATGGTGGCATTCATCTCCGGCATCGCCTCGGCCATAACGGTAATATCGCCCGACATGCCCGCCACCGAGACATCCATAGAGGCCACATTGCCGCTCATGGAATGGATGTCAGCGGCCATCTCCGTGATGGTCTCGTTCATGGCGGTTACGCTTTCGGACATGCCCACAACCGCTCCGTTCATGGATTTTATGCTCTGGTTCATTTCCAGCATCACGTCCGATAGCACAAACACCTGCTTGGCCATGCCATACATAACCCAGGTGAATATGGCCATCACAACCACGATAAGAAATGTTGTCAGACCAATGAACCGGCCGGAATTGACACGTCGATACATACGACACTCCTGATTGAGGCGGGCGGTTCAAGTTGGCTTTTCATACGCGCGCAGTATATCGGTGAAAGTGACTGTAAAACAGGCACATAACAAAGTATTCAAATAACTGTATATTAGTTTTCCCGCAAAGTTAAGTGTTTTGTTTGCCACAGGGGGTGTTGAAGGCGCGGCGGGCTACTGCTCTTGTTTTTGTCGCAGGAGTTGCGGGTTTTTAGTGCGTTTTCAGAATATTATTAAGCCAGGGCAGTTTTGAATGAAGCCGGACCACATGATTTCGTTAAAACCGGGCTATGTTTTGCAGGACTACACCCCACCCAAACACAGGTTAAACTAGAGGCGACATTCAAATCACGACCTTAAATGATCTACTTAGGAGTGTTTATTATCCTAGGAGAATAAACATCATGGAACACTTTAATTGCATTTAAAACAATGTAATATGATGTAGTTTAATATTAAACCAAATATATATTCACAAAATTTAAAAAAACTACCTTGGGTAGAATTGGCAATTTTCAAAAAGGGCGAAGCCCGATAGGGGCCAAATACTGCGATCACATTGGTCGTGCGAAGCTCCGTTCTTCAGAGCCTCCCTGGTTTAATGGTTTAGTGGAAGCGATGAGATATGATTTAATAACAATAAGATAACTTTGTTTGTGAGTGTAGAAACTATATTTTCGGCGTAGACCACGCCCATGTTATTCCGTCTGCACGGCCATTCTAATGCAAGGCAAGGTAAGGCAATCCCGTCAATACGAATTGCGGCGGGTAACGGCAACCCGTCGGCGTCTGCTTGGCCCTTGGCGGTGTGCGACCCGGGCAGTGACGGATGTGCGCACGGGTGTGTGTCGGCCCGGGTGGCCGTGATCCTGTGGATTCGGGCGTGCTTCGGGGTATTGCTTGAAAAATGGGGTGTAAATCGGCCGGGCAGAGGTTATAGATTGGTAAAACAAACGCGAGGCAAGAATGACCAAAGCATTTATTTTCCCCGGGCAGGGGGCGCAATCCGTTGGCATGGGCAAGGCGCTGGCCGATGCGTATCCGGCGGCCAAGGCGGTGTTTGACGAGGTGGACGAGGCCTTGGGCGAAAAGCTCTCGGCGCTGATCTGGGAGGGGGATATTGCGGAGCTGACCCTGACGGAAAACGCACAACCAGCGCTGATGGCCACATCAATGGCGGCGATGGCGGCATTGAAGGCCGAGGGCATAACCGTGGAGGAAGCGGCCTATGTGGCGGGGCACTCGCTCGGGGAATATTCGGCACTGTGCGCCGCCGGGGCGCTGAGCCTGGCGGATACGGCGCGGCTGTTGCGCGTGCGCGGCAAGGCGATGCAGGCGGCGGTGCCGGTGGGGGTGGGCGCCATGGCGGCGATCCTTGGCCTTGG